>NZ_JANFZX010000025.1:0-36497 GCF_024461615.1 Anaerotruncus sp. DFI.9.16 | reverse complement strand
CCGTGCCCGCGAGCGCGGACGGGGTGTACACCGTCAAGGCGTTCCGCGGCGAAAACCTGCTGACCACGATGTCCCTGGACGCGCCCGAAATCGAGCTGCACAGCCGGGACGTCGTCTATTGGAACCCCGACCCCGAAACGAAGAGCAACGCGGACGGCACGGCGACGATCTGGGGCGGAAGCGACGACAACCGGGGTGATGAGAACGCGCCGGTGCGTTCCTTCGAGCAGGCGCTGGAGCTGGCCGCTCCGGGCGGCACGATCTACTGCATGAATCCCGCGGCGGAGAGCGCGGATTACCTGAAACGCAATTCCCAGATGTCGCCGGGAGACCTTGCTTTCAGCGGCGTCTTTGCGGGCCTCGCGCAAACGCCCGTGCGGGTGGCGCGTCATGAAAATCACCCTTCCGGGGCGCTCTTTACCCTCGGAGAGGGCGTTGCGATGACCCTGTCGGAGATCGAGATTTCCGGGGCGGACGCCCAGACGGACGAGCTAATCCGTCTCGCGGGCGGCGTTTTGAAGATCGGGACCGGGCTGCGCCTCTCCGACGGACAGATTCTTTTCGAGCACCCGGATACGGCGCAGGCGGTCGAACTGCTCGCGCTGCCGGAGGACACGCTGGTGCTCTCCTTCGCGGCGGGCGAAAACGGCTTTAAAGCCTCGTTTGACGCGGCGCGCGCCGCCGAGGGGGTCTCCATGCGGGACGCACTGGCGAAGCTCGCCCTGACCCAATCGTTACAGGATGCGACTCCCGCCTGGAGCCTGACGGTCCGCGCGGACGACGCGAGCGTCGTCCAGGCGCGCCCGGCGGTGGTCTACAACGGAGCGGTCTATCTCTCGGGCCCGGGGGACGATGTGAATACCGGCGCCGCGGAAAACGACCCGGTGCGCACCTTCGCGCGCGCAAAGGAACTTCTGCTCAACGAGCTGTCCGGACAGGGGGAGATCCGTATCTGCGGGACCGTCCCGGTGGAAGGGGACGAAACCTGGTCCGGAGCGACCGTTTCCCGCAGCGGAAGCGGTAATAACGAGTTGATCAATGTGACCGGCAGCCTCACGCTGGATGGGATCACCCTGCATGGCGGCCGGCCGGGCGACAGCGGAAATATTTCCGTTTCCGGAGGAACGCTGACCGTCACCGGGGGAAGCGCGCTTTCGGGCGGCAAGGGCGGCAGTTCCGGTTCCGCCTTTGAGGCGCCGATGATCCGCGTCTCCGCGGGCAGTCTGGTCCTGCAGGATGGAACTGTCAGCGGGACGGATGTCGGCGCGGAGATTGTCCGCGGCGGCAGGTTTACGATGGAGAACGGAACCGTTTCGAACGTCCTGCGGGGGGTGGAAGTCGGCGAGGACAGCGCCTTCCAGATGGACGGCGGCTCGATCTCGGCGACGCAGACGGGCGTTGTCACGAAAGGGGAGTTCGTCCTGTCGGCGGGGTCTGTGGCCGCGCCGGACGGCGGCTTCGCCGTTTCGGTCGACCGTTCGACTTCCGCAACAAAGGCGGCCTTTTTGCTGAACGGCCCGACCGCCACGCTCACGGGAAAAATCCGGCTCGAAAGCCCGGAGGAAACGATCACCCTGACCGGCGCGCCCGGGGCGGGGAAGGCCTTTGCGGTCGAACTGAGCGGCAGCCACCGTCCGGGCAACGTCATCGTACAGCCCGGCGGGACGCTGGCGTCGGCGGCGGATTACGCGGACGCGTTCACGCTGAGTGGGACGGCGTATCCGCTGGCGGGCTATCAAAATAATCTAGTGCTGATGGGCGGCGTCTATCTGGACGGCACCGCCGCAACGGACGGCAGCGGCGCTTCGCCCGATTCGCCGGTCCGTACGTTTGAAAAAGCGATGGCAATCCTCTCGAAGAGCGGCGGTACGATCCCGGCGAAGGTCATCCTCTGCGGCCCCGTGACCGTGAGCGGTACCGAGACCTGGTCCTCCCCGCTTGATGAGACGGTCGAAGTGACCCGCTGGGATGATTCCGCCCTTACGCTCAATCAGTTTGTCACTGTTGCGGACGGCGGCAGCCTGACGCTGGAAAACGTCGTTCTGGACGGCCTCTACGGCGAGGCCGAAACATCTGTCAATACGATCGTGTCGGTCGCGGCGGGCGGCAGCCTGACGCTGGCGGACGGGACGGCCGTACGCGGCAGCGCGAGCAGCGGCGTCAGCGTCGCCGGCGGTTCGGTGACGCTGGCAGGCGGCGAAATTTCCGGCAACAAGGGCCGGGGCATCAACGCCACGGGCGCATCCACCGTCAACGTCGTCTCCGGAAAGATCACCGGGAACGGTAGAAACGGCGTGTACCTCGATGGGGGCAGCATGACCATGTCCGGCGGCGAAATCTCCGGAAACTACGCCGTTGTGGAAGAGACGGAAAAATACGTGGTGCACCGCGGCGGCGGCGTCTGGATCGCCGCCGGCGGCTTTACGATGAGCGGCGGTAAAATCTCCGGGAACCTCTGCGACGACATCCTTCACCGCGGCGGCGAAGCGCTCGGCGGCGGGGTCTATTTTGCCGGCGAGAGGATGTTCATGAACGGAAGCGCGGAAATCAGCGGCAATACGGCCACCAAGGGCGGCGGCGTCTATCTCGCCGACACCGGCAGCATGGAGATGAGCGGAAACGCGTCGATCAGCGGGAACCATGTGCACGAGGCATACCCGGAGGAGGAGAGCCGCCATGAGGACGGCTCGCTCGGCGGCGGCGTCTATGTGGCGGGCGGCGATCTCGTCATGAGAGACTCCGCCTCGATCACGAATAACGAAGCGAAATCCGTGAGAGGCAGGCGGACCTCGACGGGCGGCGGCGTCTACATCGCGCCCGGGCCCACGATGCTCCAGATCGAGGAAAGCGTGACGGTCAGCGGGAACACCGCGCAGCGCGGGGCGGGCGTGGCCCACGAGGGCGCGTACTTCAACCTGGGCGGTACGGGCGTAACGATTCCTGACGAAATCTTCATCGACATGGAGCAGAATTCCGATGCGAAGAAATCGCCGATTGACCTGTTCGGTCCGTTGAACACCAGTCAAAAATTCCAACTCCGTGTCCCGGATACCTATATTGGAAAAACGGTGGTCGCTGGAGCGGCCGGGTATAACGCCGCGTCCTATCTGGAACAGGGCGTGTTTACCCTGGTCGATATGGGCGGCGGCCTGACGCTGGCCGGCGAAGGCAATGACATCGTCGGCCGGGGCGGTCTCTACGTCTATCTCAGCGGGTCTGGCAACGACGGTAACAACGGTACCAGCCCGGACGACGCGGTTCGTACCTTTGCGCGCGCGAAGGAGCTGCTGAAATCCCGCCCCGCGGGAACCAACATCCTCATCAGCGCCACCGTGGTGGTTCGGCAGGACGAGACCTGGTCCCTCCCGGAGATGACGGACAACGCGGGGGAGACCTGGCGGCCGGAGATCCGCACAATGGCGGACGGGTCTTATACCTTCGCGCCGATCTTCATCTCCCGTGAGGGCGCCGGCAGCGTGGTGGAGTATCCCGACGCGAAGCTGACGCTGAAGGACGTCGTCGTCAACGGAAATGGAACCCCCATCGTGTCGAGCACCACCCAGAGCCGCTATGGAACGGGCCTGATCCAGGTCAGCGGCGGCGCGGCGCTGGTGCTGAGCGAGGGAACGGTCATCGAAAACGGCACGGGCCCCGGCGTTGTGCCCACGCGCGGTACCTGCACGATTGACGGCGCGATCATCCGCAACAACGCGGGCCCCGGCCTGCACACCCCCTCCGACCACATGACGATTACGATGAACAGCGGCTCTGTGACGGGCAACCAGATGGGCGGCGTCATCATTGAGGGGAATACCCACAAGTTCATCCTGAACGGCGGAACCATTTCGGACAATACGCACGGGGAAAGCGGGCTTACGGGCGATTCGGTCAGCGGGCTCGGCGGCGGCGTCTGCATCCGGGCGACCGGCTCCTCCTTCGAGATGAGCGGCGGCACAATCAGCGGCAACACGGCCTCCGGCAGCGGCGGCGGCGTTTACCTCAGCGCAACATCTGGAAGCATTCCCTCCTGTGTCATCACCGGGGGTAAAATTACCGGGAACCAGGCCGGTGCGGATGGCGGCGGCGTCTACAGTGGTACCAGCAGCAGCCTCGGCACCATCGTGGTGAGCGGGGACACGGAAATCTCCGGAAACATGGCCTTCGACAGCGGAGGCGGTGTTTTTGGCGATGTAACCTTGGAGAACGGCGCGATCAATGACAACACCTCGGGCTCTAACGGCGGCGGCGTTTACGGCGGCGTTACCATGCAGGGCGGCGCCATCTCGGGCAATACGGCGAAGAATCTCGGCGGTGGGATTCACTGTGTGGCAAGATCCGTTACGCTCAACGGCGGCGAGGTCAGCGACAACTCCGCCAGTAGCGGCGGCGGAGTCTTTTCGCAGGGCGGAACGATCCTTGTGGACGGCGGGTCGATTACGGGCAACCATGCGGTCGGAACGGCCAACCCATTGACGATGGGCGGCGGCGCCATCGGGACTGGGATGAGTTCCACCATCACCATCCGCAGCGGGATGATCTCGGGCAATACGTCGGCCTTAAACGGCGGCGCCATCATGATGGGGATGCTGGGCAGGTCTTTCATAGTTGAGGGCGGCGAAATCAGCGGCAACGAGGCGGCTGGGGACGGCGGCGGGATCTACTTGGGCACGTGTAGCAAAGGCTTTACCATGTCGGGCGGCAGCGTCTCCGGCAACCGCGCGGGAGGCAGCGGCGGCGGCATTGGAATCAAGTATAATGCTTCCTCCCCCATTAAGCAGGTCTACAGCGGCGGCAGCATTACGGGAAATACGGCGGCGGCGAACGGCGGCGGCATCGATCTGACGGGAAACGCCACGTTTAACGGCGTCACCGTCTCGGACAACACCGCCCTGGCGGGCGGCGGTGTCCGGGTCTCTGGCGAAAAGAGCACCCTCACGATCAACGCGGGCGGCGTCACCGGAAACAGGACGACAGCGGCCGGCGTGACCGGCGGCGCGGGCATCTACGTCGACGGCGGCACGGTTACGGCGGCGGGCGGACAGATCTCCGGCAACGCCCTCGGAAACAGCACGCAGCATGGCGGGAGCGTCTATGTCGCGGACGGCAGCTTTGTCCTGAACGGCGGGCGGACCGCGATCGACGGGACCATCCATCTGAATACCGCCGCGTCTCCCGTCCGGGTTTCGGCGGCGATCACCCAGAATCGCAAGTACCGCCTGACTATGAACATGGGCGGCGGCGACACGCAGTATCAATCCGGAAGCGCGGTGGTCAGCCCGTTAAACGGCAGCGCCGTGTCGGACGCGTCCGCCTACCTGCGGTATTTCCAGGCGGACACGGAGGCCCTGCTGCTCGACAAGGCGTCCCCCAACATCGTGCTGCGCAAGATCGTCTTCCTGGACGGTGAAAACGGCGGCACGAGCGAGTGGTACGACGGCTCGACCCCGGCGCGCGCCTTCAAGACCTTTGAATCGGCAAAGGCCGCTCTGGCCGGGGAACCGGGCGCGATCTACGTGACCGGAACCGTGACGGTGACCGAACCGGGCACGGGCTGGACCCTTGCGGACGGCCAGTACCTGCGCCGGTATAACGGCTTTGAAGTCGCGGGGCAAAAGACCTACGACGCCTTCGCGGGCGACCTTGTCCGCGTGGCGGACGGCGGAACGCTCACGCTCGGCGGCATTTCGATTGAGGGCAGGCGCAGCGCGGAGGACAGCTATACCGCCGCGGGCACGCTGGTGCGCGTCGCGCGCGGCGGCAGCCTGACGGTGGGCGAGAACGCAACGCTTTGCAACAACAAGACCTCCGGCGACGGCGGGGCCGTCGTTGTGGAACCGGACGGCATCTTCGCGTTCAACGGCGGCACGATCTCCAACACGCAGGCGGCGCGCGGGGACGCGGTCCACCAGAACGGCACGATGAGCGTCAACGGGAACCCCACGGCCGAGGGATCCGTATACCTCGTGGCCGGAAGGACGGTCGACGCCGTAACGGGATTTGCCGGGACGCTGACGGTGGACATGGCGGATCCCTACGCGGGCCGTGAAGTGGTCGCCTATCAGGGCGTGCTGGTTTCTCCCGCTCCCGAGCTTGCCAAATTCACGCTTGCGGAGGCGGTCGCGGCCCAGTTCCGGCTGGTGCACGGCACGGTCGGAAGCGGGCCCGACGGCGGGCACAGCGTGCTCAAGTTGGGCGAAAAGGGCTTCGTCTATGTGGACGGCTCCCTGTCGGCGGATGCGGGCGACGGCGCGACCCCGGACGGGGCCTTCGCCACGCTGCGTGCGGCGTATGACAGCCTGAAGAACGACGGCGGCACGATCTATATCGTCAACCCGGTTCGGATTACCGGCTCGGTCCAGGTCGCCTCCGACAGCTACACCGACAGTGCGGGCACAATCGCGCTCAGCGGCGGCCCGGTCGCCATCAAGCGCTACTCCAAGCCGGTTTCGCCGCTGCCCGGGTACGGCAAGGCGTCCAACACGGCGGAGCTTTTCATTGTTGAAAACGGCGGCTACCTCCAGGTCGCAGGCACGACGCTTGACGGCCACAGCGAGGCGGTGACGCAGGGCGCAGAGGCGCTGGCCGCGCCCGCAGTCGAGGCGCAGGCGCCGCTCGTGACGGTGCGGTCCGGCGGAAACTTCCATACCGACAACGGCGCGGTCCTGCGCAACAACCGGAATACTTCGGCAGACGGACAGGGCGGCGCGGTGTATATCGCGGAGGGCGGAACATACAAGCTCTACGGCGGTTCCACGATTGCAAACACCCACGCGGAGGAGGGTTCGGCGGTCTACCAGGCCGGCCGGCTGATGATCTCCTCGGCGGCGGGCACGGATGAGGATCTGTCGGTCGAGGGAGAGGTCTTCCTCGGGACGGAAAAATATATCGAAACCTTCAACGCCTTCGCACCGAGGGGGGCCCTGAAGATCGACCTGGCAGACGCCTACAAAGGCAGGACGATTATCACCTATGACGCGCAGAATCAGGGTACAATCGTTGTCGACCCGTCGAAGGCCGCGCTGTCCGGCCGGGTATCGGCGGGCTTCACCGCCGGAAAGCGGGAGGGCGAGAACGTCCTCGAGCTGCAGGCGAAGGGCGCGGTCTACATCGACGGCATAAACGGCAGCGACGATAGGGACGGCGGATCGCCCGCCCAGGCGGTCAAGACCCTCGCGAAGGCGTATGAAAAGCTCGCCGCGCAAAAGGGCGGCACCCTTTACGTGGTGAGAGAAGTCGCGATCCCGGAGGGCCAGAACATCACGCTGAGCGGACAGGAGCTCTATGGAATGGGCTATGTGGACGCGGGCGGTCCGGTGACGATCATGCGCTATTCCCAGCCGGAGGCGCACGGAAGCCTCGGGGATAACTACGCGGTAACAAGCAACAGCGGCTCCATCTTTACGGTTGACGGCGGCAGCCTGACACTGGAGGAGATTACCGTCGACGGGCACCGCCACGGTGTGACCGGAGCCGCGGAGATCGCCGCGCCGGGCATCGGCGGCGAAGCCGCCATCACCGTGAACAAAGGAAACCTGGTTCTGAACCAGGGAGCGGTCCTGCAAAACAACATCGCGGGGCTCCTTGGCGGCGCAATCTCTACGCCTTTGCAGGCTGAGGCCGCGACGATTGAAATCAACGGCGGCAGGATCACCGGAAACAGCGGGTTAAGTGCTAATAACGGCGCGGGCGCAATCTTCTTGGGTGTGGGAGCCTCCCTGGTCATGACGGACGGGGAGATTTCCGGAAACGAGGGAGACGAAGCGCAGAATATGATCGGCGGCATCGCGACGTTCGGCGGGCAGGTTGAAATCACCGGCGGAAGCATCCGGGAGAACCGGGGCGCGGGCCTCTGGCTCAAGTCGGGGAGCGCCTCGCTGAAAAACTGCGTGATCGCGGACAACGCGGGCGCCCAGTACGCGGGCGGCATTGCGATCGGCGGCGGCACGGTGACGGCAGAAAACCTGACGCTTTCGGGCAACACGGTCACCGGCGGCAGCGGCGGCAACGGAATCTACCAGGGCGGCACGCTGCGACTGCGCGGCAGGGCGACCTCCTTCGGCGCGGACCAGTACGTCTACCTGCCGAAGGGAAAAGTCATCAACGTGGACGGGGCGCTTCCGGATTCCGCAGCGATCCCGGTGGACATGGACCGTGCGGACACGGACTACGGCCCCGGCCGTAACGTCGCCGTCTATTTAAACGGCGTCGTGGAGGACGTCGCGGACGAAACCGCGAAGTTCCTGCTCGAGGAGAGCATCGAATACACGCTGGCGAAATCCCCCACAGAAGCAAATACCCTGGAACTGGGAGAGCCCTTCCACTTCATGGACCTGGAGCAGGACTTCCTGAAACAGGCGGGCGTCCCGGCGACGATCATGGCGGAGGTGTCCTCCGACGACGTGGTCAGCTGCGAACTCTATCGTGGAACAAATAAGATCGACACGTCGTTTGGCGGCGTGGTCAATTCGGGCAACGAGGGCAAAGCATCGGTTTCGGTCACCTTTACGCCGAACTGGGGCGATGACGGAGTTTACCACCTGGAAGCCACGGACGCCAACGGGACCGTCGCGAAAAGCGGTTCGTTCAGCCTTTCACTTTGGAAGGTACAGTACAGTACGGGCGACCGCACTGCGGTGCAGACCTCGACGCTCGGCGCGGATGATTCCGGCCCCAACGACACGGCGTCGATCGTCATAGCCATCCAGCAGCCGTTGGCCGGCGGCACTTCGACATCGCTTTCCGTGGGCATTGGAAGCTATACGATGGAGAGCGCCGACGCGGATTACACCCCGCAGCTTGTCAGCAAGGAGACCGTCACGGCCGGACGCACGGAGTGGGGCCGCAATGACGCCATGAATAAGTTTGCGTGGACGAGGCCCTACGAGGGCACGGAGTATCCGGTCAGCCAGACACGTGGGTGGAACCAGACGGTTACTCTCCCATTCAATTTTTACAATGCGAATGCCATCAGCGAATCCCGGGACGGCTGGCTGTCGATGAAGATATCCCTGCTTGAGCGTGGCGCGGCAAACGCCTACGCGGACGACATGGCGCGGATTCCGTTCCATACGAACCCGGTCTCGATCGACGCGACGGTGCCCCTGTGGGTGTGCATGTACGGCTACGGCGGGGACGGCAAGGTCGTCACGCCGGAGGAGGGGAGCTACGTCATCAAGAACAACTCCCTCTTCCCGGTGCAGGTCACCGGAATGTCGGTGAGACCGATGGAAAACTGGTCGTTCGTGCAGCCCCCGGCAGGCGGGTTCCTCACGAACGGAAGCTACGACGTCTCCAGGAACAATCTCTCCGCCGGTCAGGCGGCGCTCCGGCTGGATACCCAGTGGGTTTCGGCGGACGCGGGCGCGGGCTGGACGGCGGCGGAGAAAACCGGCCCGCTCTTCAAGCCCATCGGGGCGGCGGCGGAACGCGCGGTGCCCGTCGAATGTTACATCCCCGCGGGGGGCGTGACGGCGGACGGGGAGACCCAGATCGCCGCCGTGACCTATACGGTGGACATCAGCGGCGCGGCCGGTGACGGGGGGTGATAAGCGATGAATGAAACGGAAAGCGCGGCCACGAAAAAGGGCCGCGGGAAACTGCTCTTGCTTCTGCTGCTCCTGATCCTGCTGATCGCGGCGGGCGTGGGAGGTTGGTACTGGTGGCAGAGCCAGCAGGACACCTTCTTCGACGTGGCGGCCATGACCGGCCACCTCCCGGGCAAAACGGAGGAGGAGATCCAGGCGGAGCTCAACCGCGTGGTGGAAGAGGGCATGTTCAACATTGCGATCAACACCTATCTCATTTTCCCGGACGGGAACGGCGAAGGGCTCGCGAACATCGAGAACATCGCTGCCAACCGCTACAACATGACGGTCCAGATCACGCTCGACAGCACGGGCGAAACGGTCTACCAATCCAAAGGCATCAGGCCCGGACAGTACATCCAGTATATCAGGCTGTCCGAGGACCTGCCGGCGGGTGTCTATAACGCGACCGCGGTCTTCACCGCGCACATGCCGGACGACGAACATTCGATCGCCGGGCAGGCGGGCGCGAAGCTGGTCCTCGAGGTAGAAAACTGAATGCGGCCGCAGAACTGAGGAGGGGGTATGTGAGCGAATCACTTTTTATAAGGTTTCAAAACAATCCCAATACAAAACATCTTAGGAGGTCAAAACAATGAAAAAACTGTTAGCGGTTCTCTTGGCAATCACGATCGTCATGTCCATGGGCGTTGTCGCGTTCGCGGCGCACGATGGCGGTACGCACGGCATTAACTCCGAAGCTGCGGTCGGCGAGCAGAAGGAATTGGCCACCAGCGGCGGAAGCCAGTTCGGCAAGACGGATTTCTACCTGAACATCGATAAAAACGCCGTATCCGGGGATACCCAGATCAGCGCGACGATCCCGCTGTGGGTCTGCATGTACGCCTACGGCGGCGACGGCATGGTTGTTACGCCGGCCGACGCGTACAAAATCCTCAACACCGGAACGGATACGGACATCAAGGTCTATGCCATGCGTGCGATGCCGCAGGAGGGCTGGACGTTCAACACCTTCGATAGCAGCGTTTACAGCGGCGGCGGCTATGTCCGTGCGAACAACACGCTGACCGCGGCAAAGACGATGGCGATGACGGTCAACGGCGTGGACCTTTCCACGATTTCCGACAGTGAAAACACGGATTTGGCCGCCCCCTGGAAGGTCGTTAAAAATAACGGTACCACCGACGGCGAGCTGAAACTCCCCCTGCAGGCGTACATTGCCCCCGGCGGCGTGAACGAAGGCGACGACACCAACGTTGTGAACGTGATGTATTTTGTCACGGCGGCTTAATTTCTTCCTTAACATCCCGCGCGGGGAACTCCCCCGCGCGGGGGCCTTCGGGCCCTGCAGGACATCCACCCGAGCCCGCGGAGCGATCCGCGCCCCAACAAGGAAACAAACGGCGCAAGCCTTGAAATAGAAACAAAATAAGGCGGGATGGACGATGAACGAAGAAAAGACGGAAGAGCGGACGAACGCAACCCGGGACGGCGGCAAAAAGCTGCTCGCCGCGGCGTGCGTCCTGCTGCTGCTCGTGCTGGGAATCCTGGCGTTCCTGCTGCTGCGCGCGCCCAAGGCGGGGCCGTCCGGCCTCGCGCGGGAGGCGGCGGCGCTCGCCGGACAGCTCGAGGGCAAGACGGAGGAGGAAATCCAGGCGGAGCTCAACCGGATCGTGGAAGAGGGCATGTTCAATATCTCGATCAACACGGCGCCCACCTTTGAAAACGGAAAGGCCGAGGGCCCGCTCCAGATCGAAAACGTGCCGGGCAACCGGTATCTCATGCAGGTGCTGATCACGCTGGACGACACGGGCGAGCTGATCTACGAAACGGGGCTCATCGAGCCCAACCACCACATCCAGTCGGCGAAGCTGGATGTGGAGCTGGAAAAGGGCGAATACCTCGCGACGGCGGTCTTTAACGCATACGACCCCGAGACGGAAGAATATATCGGTTCGGCGGGTGCGAAACTGACGATCACCGTCTTAAGCTGATCACGGGAGGGACGAGGATGAAACGGATGAACAGGGTTCTGGCGGCGCTGCTGGGGTGCGTGCTGGCGCTGTGCATGGGAATCACGGCGCTGGCGGCGGAAACGGACACCGGGGAGCCGATGGGCGCGCCCTCCCACGCGGAAAGCGGCGGGCACGGGACGAAGGAGGCGGCGGCGGTCGGCGGCCTCGCGGAATTCGAAAGGAATCCCGGGAACAGCTTCAGCGCGTCGACGCGGTTTTACCTGCGGATCGAAAACTCCCCCTACATCGGCCCGTCGGGCGGCGGCGGGGGCGGCGATTCGGTGCGGGTGCTCGTGCCGCTCGACCTTCCGGACGACCTCAAGCTCATCGACGACCTGCCCATCCCGCTGTCGATCCCGAACACGGGCGACGGCCCGCTGCCCGCCGCGGCGTTCGCGCTGCTGGCGGTATCCGCCGCCCTGATCGCGGCCGCCGGGTGTCAGAGCGGCGGCAAATCCCACCGCGGACGGGAGGACCGGACGCGGCCCAAATGATGAATGAAGCCCCTCGCGTCAACAGGCTGCACGATTGACGCCGGCCCGCTCGGCCGGCGTAATTGTGGCGGGCGGATATACGGAAGGCCGGGGAGCGGTGAAAAACCGCTCCCCGGCCTTTTTCGACCCCTCCCAGCGGAAAGCGTCCGCGCGGGGGCGATCAAACGGAAAAGACCCCGAATTTCGATCCCTCGGGCAGCCCCCGAAGGCTATCCCCATCCTGCGGGTGGTAGGCCGCCGCGTGCAGCTTTCTCCAAAGCGGCCGCAGCCGGGATTCCGCGAGATAGAGGAGGAGCACGATCGCGATGCCGCCGAAGAGGCAGAGGACGCGGTTCCGGATCGCGGCGGTCGCGTCGAAGAGCACCATGGAGGCATTTATGGCGTTGACCGCGTTCACGATCTGCTTGTGCTTATACTTGGGGGTAAAGAAGCTCAGGTAGCCGAGTAGCAGGATTACCCAATACCCGTACTCCTGCGGCACGAGGAGCTGGAAAACCACGACAAAGAGGACGCCGCCCAGCACAGTGCCGACCGTACGATGCTTGATCCGCTGGAGGGTGTCGTGAAATTCGAGCTGGGTGAGGGACATGACGACAATGCTGATCCACAGCGGCTTTTTGAGGTGCAGCTCCATGCCGATGAACATGGCGAGCGCAAGCCCCACGGACATCCGGAGGATCAGCCCGCGATTTCTCGGCGTGCAGCAGAACCGGAGCTGTTCCCCCAGCGTCCGGCGGCCTTCGTTTGTCCACCCCCTGCGGCGCCAACAGAGGAGGGAGACCGCCGCGACGAGCGCGCCGGCCGCCGTGATCCCCAGCATCCGCCGGGGAAAATCCGCGGCCGGGACAGGCGTCGCCTGGCAGAACACGAAGGTCAGCAGGAAGACGATCGACGGTTTGTACTGCGCGGGTTCGCAGGTGAGCGCCATGAGCAGGAGCGTGAACAGGAAATAAAGCGGCAGCGCAATCCAGGGCGCCGCAAGCGCAAGCTGCGCGGCTGCACCGCCGCCGACCAAAAGGCCGAGGATGATTCCCGCCATCGTGAGCGGCCGAATCCCGTAATCAGCCATCGGGAAGAGGGTGAGCCCCACGCCGATCGCCACGCCGGTGAGGGTATTGTCCGCGCCGAAAAGAAGCTGGAACAGTATCACGAACCCGAGGTTGAAGGCAAAACGTGCGGCGTTTTCCAACGCAAGCAGGGCAAAGCGCGAAAATTTCTTTCGGTTTTCTTGCAAGGATAGATTCCTCCGATCTCTCCGCCGCCACTTCTTCCGGCGGCGTTTGTGTAAAACTTACGATATAAGCGTAGCAAAGTTGGAGGAATAATACAATAACGTCGTTTTGTAAACATTTTTTGAACACAAAGCAGGAAGGGCTTTGGCTTCGGCCCCGCCGGGTTTTCCGAGGAGGCGCGCCGGAACAGGCAGAAAAAATGCTTTTTATCGGTGCTGTTTTAATATGCACCATAATTGCAGAATTACAGTTATTTCCATTCTTCGACAAAATCCCCTATACTTCGACATAGGGAGTGATGTCAATGACGGTACAGGTTCTGGGGCAGAAGATCAGGTATCTCAGGCGGAGAGAGGGCCTTTCACAGGAGGAGTTCGCGGCCAGGGCGGGCGTCAGCCACCGGAAGCTCAGCGACATCGAGTGCGGAAACGGGAACCCCACCTTTGATACGATGGACTGCATCGCCGCGGCGTTCGGCCTCCAGATCGAGGAGCTGCTTCAGCCGGATATCGAGGTCGACCTGCTGCCCAGAAGAGAGCTTTCCCGCCTGCAGCCGATGGTCGACCGGCTTCCCGAGGCGTGGCAGGAGCTGTTTGTCCGGGGGACGGAGGGCGCCCTGGCCATGTGGCTCGAGACCGTCCGCGGGCGGGAATAGGAAAGCGCCGGTTTTTTGCTCGCGGTCCGGCGGCCGCGTGAGACGATGTCATGAAAATGAGAAAAAATGGGTACCAACTGAAGTTGTGTGACTGGTAAAATAGTACGCGTAACATGGTTTATTCAGAAAATCTGCGATTTTACCTATAATTTTATAAAAAGGGGAGAATCGCCGATGACAGTCGCAAATCTGGGACAGATCATCAAGGCCCGCAGAGAGCGGATGAAGATCAATCAGGAAAATCTTGCGGCCTGCGCAGGAATCAGCACGAAGCTGCTCAGCGACATCGAATGCGGCAGAGCGAACCCGACCTTTGAGACGATGGACCTTGTGGCGGCCGCGCTGGGCGTGGAGCTGGAGGAGCTGCTCCAGCCCGAGCAGGTGATCGACCTGCTTCCCAAAAACGATCTCGCGCGGTACCAGCAGATGCTCGACCGTCTGCCTCCGTTCGCGCAGGAGATGGTCATCGCGGGACTTGAGGGTGCGATCTCCCAATGCCTTCAGGTCTCCAAGGAATGGTAATGGCCGCCCAACGGGCGGCCATTTTTTGACTTTAAAGGCTCGGTACACTTATTCGGTCCGCCGCTGCATGTGCCAGCAGAGACGCGCGGCGAACGGCTCGGACGCGAAATGCGCGGCCAGCTTGGCGGCTTTCATCAGCCCGCCGGGGATGATGAGCGCGCGGCGGGCGAACATCCCGTCGACGGCGCGGCGCGCGGCCTCCAGGCTCGGCATCCCGCCGACGGCGAACCGCACGTCGGCGGTCCTGCTGAAGGCGGTATCCACCGGGCCGGGACAGAACGCCCCGAGATAGACGCGGCTCCCCCGGCGGCGCAGCTCCTCCCGCACGCCGAGCGTCAGCCGCATGACATAGGCCTTGGAGGCGTAGTAGGCGGCCATCTGCGGGCCGGGGAAGAAGGCCGCCGACGAGGCGACGTTGAGGATGCAGCCGCTGTCCCGCGCGATGAAGTCCCGCAGGAATAGCTTGGTGAGGATGTGCACCGCGCGGATATTCGTATCGATCAGCCGCAGCTCGGCGTCGAGGTCGGTTTTGTCGAACATGCCGCACAGCCCGAACCCGGCGTTGTTGACGAGGATGTCGATCTTCTCCGCGCGCAGCTGCTCGTAGAGGCGGCGGCATTCCTTCTCGTCCGAGAGGTCCGCGCAGACGACCTGCGCGCCGCCGGGCAGCGTTTTGGCGAGCGCCTCCAACTTGTCGCGGCTGCGCGCCGTCAGGATCAGTTTGCATCCCCGCGCGGCCAGTACCCGTGCGATATCCCGCCCGAGCCCGGAGCTCGCGCCCGTCACCAATGCTTTCATACCGACTCCTCCATACTGCTTTTTTATTAGTATACCAAATTTTTCGCATTTCACAAAATCATTTCCTGCTTGGGCTAAACACACAAAAGCGCACTGGAAAGATTGAAAGCAATGACATTGACAATGAAAAATTTAACAAAATTATGTAATATTAATGCATTGATGCGTCATCGATCACATGGTAAAATAAAAAAATAGGAAAGTGACAAAGCGGGTCCGCTTTGTGTTGCGCCGCACAGCGGCGCAACGATATCCCCTGTCGGGCGGTCCGCGAAGACAAAAGGAGGAGAATTCATGAAAAAACTGTTGGCACTCACCCTGGCGCTGGCGATGGCGCTCTCCCTCGGCGTGACCGCGGTGGCGAAGGACACCCCGATCCCCGAGGGCGCGAAGGTGGTCCGGGAAATCCACCTGCGCGCGGACGGCGTCTTCTTTTACGACATGCGGGGAAATTACTATGAGGACGAAGTCCCCACGACCGCGAAAATCTACCTGATTCCCGATATGGGGCAAGAAAACGACTCGAGCTATTATTCGGACGCGGTCGCGGACGACGGCTCGACGATTTCGGCCGATGCTCTCTACCGTTCAAATCTGTATGATTATCTTGGCTGCGGGGAGGATGTGACCGACTTCTTCACCGCGAAGTTCAAGAAGGAGGAAGGCGCGAAAGCAATCAAATCGCTCAAGCTTGTCTCGAAAAAGGTCGGTGATGTGGTCAGCGATGACAATTTTTACTTTTATACCGGTGCCGCTGAGCGTTGGGGCTTTATCGAGGGAGAGATGAAGGAGGGCTTCACCGACGACGAGACGAAGATCAAGCTGACCGCCACCTATAAGGCGAAGGACAATCTCGAGATCGCCTCGTGGGGGGATAAAGTCGATCAGGTTCTGTATCTCGCGAAGAACGGCAAGGTCATCGTGGACTTCAAGTTCTACGTCAAGAATGACGAGCGCGGCGCGGACGCCGACTTCAAGGCGGGAGACGGCGGCGTAGTCGTGAAGCCGCAGAAGAACGAGGACAACGAAATCACCTGGGAGAGCGAAAACGACACGCTGGCGTGGCTCGCCTTCACGAGCGACGACAACGCGGCAAAGTTCTACCCGAAGATGACCACCAAATGGAACGACCAGGATTACACGGATTATTTCGCGGATCAGGACGCCTATCTCTATGACTTCATCGGCAATCCGCAGATCGCCTCGACGAGCCGCGCGACCCTCGACCTGCGGTATCCGTTTGTGGACGAGGACGGCGAGCTGACCGTCGACCCGGAGAACGCGGTCGTCTACACAATCGGCGAGGACGGCCTGCCGGCGGATATCACCTCCGAGTTCCAGTTCGTGGAGACGGACGACGGCGACTACGTCCTGCGCGCGAAGACCCGCAGGCTCGGCACCTATATCATCGCGGAGAAGCCGGCCGCATCGGATGCGGAAGCGGCCGGGGCCCCCGCGGAAACCGCCGGGGAAGCGCCCGCCGGGGAGCCCGCCGCTCCCGTGAAGGCGTTCCTGCCTTCCTTTGCGAAATAAGCGAATCAAAAGCATCGGGAGGACCTGCGGGCCGACGGCCCGCGGGTCCTCTTTGCGTCCTCCGCTCAGGAGACAAGCCTTTTGCGCCTCCAGCGTCCGGAACGGAAATAGAGGATCCCGAACACGAAGGGGAGCAGCGGGGAGAGGCATTCGCCCCAGCAGAGCCCGGCGAAGCCGAGCCCCAGCGGGACGCTGAGCAGCCAGCTGAGCGACAGGCGCATCACCACGGAATGGAGCATCGCGTTGAGCATGGCGAAGAGGGAGTCGCCCGCGCCGGTCGCGAAGGAATCGAAGGTGTACATGACCGCGTAGACGAGGCTGTTGAAGGAGCAGCAGACGCGCAGGTAGAAGACGCCCTCCCGCACGACCTCGGGGTCGGTGTTGAAGAGCCCGATGATCTGCGCGGTGAAGAGCTGTACCGCGAGGATGCTCGCCGCCGTGACGAGCAGGGCGAGGCGCAGGCCGCTCTTGGCGGTCTCTTCCGCCCGGCCGGTATCCCCCGCGCCGAGGTTCTGTCCGGCCATCGTGGTGACCGCCTGGCCGACTGCCCAGCAGGGCATGGCGGCGAAGGAGTTGACCTTGAGGCCCACCCCCGCCGCCGCGGCCACCGCCACGCCGTAGCCGTTGAGCATGCCGGTGACGAGCAGGTAGGAGAGGTTGAGCACGGTCATCTGCACGGCGGTGGGAAAGCCGATGCGCAGGATGGCGCGGCAGGTCTTGGGCGCGGTGCGGAAATAGGCGGGGGAGAAGTCGAGGGGGAGCCCCCGCCGCCGCAGGACAAACACGGCGGTCAAAAAGGAGACGCCCTGCGACGCAGCGGTTGCGATCGCCGCGCCTTCCGTGCCGAGGCCGAGCGGCCCGACGAGCAGCAGGTCGAGCAGGATGTTGACGACGGTGGCGACCGCCACGAAGAAGAGGGGGCTTTTGGAGTCGCCCAGCCCGCGCAGCACCGAGCAGACCGCGTTGTAGCCAAAGACGAAGACGGTGCCGAGGCAGATGACCCGCATGTAGCGCAGCGCGTGGGGCAGCGCCTCGGCGGGCAGGTTCATGAGGGAAAAGACGGGGCGGTAGGCGAGCAGGCCCGCCGCAGTGACGAGCAGGGCGGCCAGCGCCGACACCGAAAAGAGCGCGCCGGTCGTTTCCCGCTGGCCGCGCGTGTCGCGCGCGCCCTTATACTGCGCGATGAGTACCGCGCCGCCCGTGGTGACGCCGGTGCAGACCGACTGGATGATAAAGCTGAGCATGGCGGCGCTGCTGACCGCCGCGAGCCCCGCACTGCCGACGAACCGGCCGACCACGGCCATGTCCACGATGCTGTAGAGGGATTGCAGCAGGTTTGCGAGAAAGAGGGGCGCCGCAAAGGAGAGAAGCTGTTTCGGCACGCTGCCGACGGTGAGATCGCGTTCCATGGTATAATTCCTCGTTTCCATAAAATGAAAGGGGAGGCGGGGGCACGGCCCCGCCTCCCCTGCGCATACCGCGCGGAAGACGCAAAAAGCCGCGGACGAAACATCGTCCGCGGCAAAATCGATCCGCATCATCCGGCGGGCACGCAGAACCGGACGGGTCCGTCCGAACGGACCCGCCGGGGAACTGTCTATCCGCCGATGAAATCGTAAAGCTCCGCACAATGTTTCATCGTTTCCAATTGTCCGGAGCGGCTTATGATACAGAGCTTCATGACAAAGCGTCCTTTCTGCTTTCTGAGGTCCATTATAGGCGGCGGGAGGCCGCCTGTCAAGAAGGCCCGGTCAGAGCCGCAGGCCCTTGACGTCCTTTTTGCGGGAGAGGATGATGTTGCAGCTGAGCTTTACGACGCCGGGCAGGCGGTAGAGGAACTCCTGCAAAAACCGTTCCATCTCCTCGCTGCTGGCGGCGACGGCGTGGACGTGCAGCTTGCTGCTGCCCGACACGAAGTAGATCTGGGTGACGGTGTCGCAGCGGTCGAGCGCCTCCGCGACCGGCTGGAGCTGCGCGGGCTCGGTCTCGATCTCAAAGTAGGCGGAGACGGCGCTACCGATCTTCTGCGGGTTGATGATCGTCGTGTAGCCCTCGATGACGCCGCGCTTTTCCAGCGCGTCGATGCGGGCCCGCACCGCCACGCGGGAGACGCCCACCGCCTCGCCGATGTCGGAATAGGACATCCGCGCGTTTTCGGTGAGCAGGGCGACGATTTTGCGGTCGAGCTCGTCCAGTCCCTTGAGATACATGCCTGCCAACCCCTTTCCCCGTTATTCTACCGTATTTTCCGCCGGAAAACAAGGCGAAACTTTCTTTTTGCAGGATTGACATTTCCGACAGGGCGTGATAAACTGTCGTTAGTTACATAACGTAATTATAATATTACATAATGGAAGAAGGAGAAGCGCTTGGCAGGGGACATGACCGAGGGCGGGACGACCGGCGCGATCGTGCGCTTTTCGCTGCCCATGATGGGCGGCGCGCTGCTCCAGCAGCTCTATAACGTCGTCGACACGCTGATCGTTTCCCACTTCATCGGCGCGGGGGCGCTGGCGGCGGTCGGCTCCTCCTATACGCTGATGGTCTTTCTCACCTCGGTGGTGCTCGGACTCTGCATGGGGAGCGGCGTCATTTTTTCAATCTATTTCGGCGCGCGGGAGCCCGACGCCCTCCGGCGCGGCATCTTCAACGCCTTCCTCTTCATCGCGGCGGTCTCCTTCGCGATCTTCCTGCTCGCGGCGGGCAATCTCGACCGCATCCTGACGCTGCTGCACATCCCCGCGGACATCCGGGCGGACACCCGCGATTACCTGCGGATCATCTTCTGGGGAATCGGCTTCACCTTCCTCTACAACTTCTTTGCCGCCGCGCTGCGCAGCATCGGCAATTCCGCCGTCCCGCTCGCCGCGCTCGCCGTGGCGGCGGCCGCGAACGTTGCGCTCGACCTGCTCTTTGTGCTGCCGTTCGGCATGGGGGTCGCGGGTGCCGCGCTGGCCACCGTGCTCGCGCAGGCGCTCTCCGCGCTGATCGTGACCGTCTACAGCCTGCTGCGCGTACCCGCCTTCCGCCTGGAGCGCGCCGATCTCCGGCTCGACGGGCGGCTGATGGTCCGCATCATGAAATGCTCGGTCCTCTCGAGTATCCAGCAGTCGGTCATGAACTTCGGCATCCTGATGATCCAGGGGCTGGTCAACAGCTTCGGCGTGGCGGTGATGGCCGCCTTTGCCGCCGGGGTCAAGATCGACTCCTTCGCCTACCTGCCGGTGCAGGAGTTCGGCAACGCCTTCTCGACCTTTGTGGCGCAGAACTACGGCGCGGGCAAGCGGGAACGGATCCGCGCCGGGCTGCGCGCGTCGGTGGCGGGGGCGGCCGCCTTCTGTCTGGCGATCTCCGCGCTGGTGGCGGCCTTCGCCCGCCCGCTCATGGAGATCTTCGTGCCTGCGGGGGAGACGGAGATCCTGGCGGTTGGGATCCAATACCTGCGCATCGAGGGCAGCTGCTACATCGGGATCGGGCTGCTCTTCCTGCTCTACGGGCTCTACCGGGGCCTTGAGCGGGCGCAGATGTCCATCCTGCTGACCGCCGTGTCCCTCGGCGTGCGCGTGGCGCTGGCCTACGCGCTCGCGTCCATCCCGCGGATCGGCCTGCAGGGCATCTGGTGGGCGATCCCCATCGGGTGGCTGCTGGCGGACCTGACCGGCTTCCTCTGGTACGGCCTGCGGCGGGAGCGGCTGCTCTCCCCGCTGGTGCGGCCGGAACAATAGGAGTGGTTTTGCGAGCCTCCCCCAGAGCGGGGAGGCTCGCTTTGCAATTATGTATAGAAATTTGAGCCGCCTTTTGTGGGATTGGCAGAATTTTACCCGCGTGCTTGACTTTTCCTGCAAAAACAGTTATTACTAATAACAGTAATAGTTACTATTATATAATTAGGAGGATTTCAATGCTGGATTTGAAGGCGTTCCAGAAGATTACCTATGGGGTATACCTTGTGTCGTCCCGGTGCGGGGACATCTCGTCCGGCTGCGTGGTCAACACGCTGACCCAGGTGACGACCTCGCCCGCGCAGGTGACCATCGCGATCAACAAGCAGAACTACACGACCGAAATCATCCGGAAATCGGGCCGCTTCACGGCGGTGGTGCTCTCCCAGTCGGCCATGATGGAGCTGATCGGCAGGTTCGGGTTCCACTGCAGCCGCGACACCGAAAAATTTGAGTCCTTCCGCACCCGCGTCGACGAGAGCGGCGTTCCCTTCGTCTGTGAGCAGGCCTCCGCGCGCTTCAGCTGCAAGGTGGTAAGCAGCATGGACGCGGGCACCCACATCATCTTCCTCGGGGAGGTGGAGGCCGCCGAGGTGCTCGACTCCACCGGCCCGATGAGCTACGCCTACTACCACCAGATCAAAAACGGCATCACACCGCCCAGGGCCTCGGTCTATCAGCCCGAGCCGGCAAAGGGCTACCGCTGCAGGATCTGCGGCTACGTGCTGGATTCCGACACGGTTCCGGACGACTTTGTCTGCCCGATCTGCGGGCGGGGCAAAGAACATCTGGAAAAGATCACGGGCTGAGAGGGGGGCGCGGAATGAAGATGCAGGGTAAAACGGTCATCGTCACCGGCGGCGGCCGGGGCATCGGCTTCGGCATCGCGACCGCCTTTGCCAAGGAGGGCGCGAACATCGCGATCACCAACCTGAACGAGCAGGGCCTCGAGGAGGCCAAAAAGGCGCTGGAAGGGTATGGCGCGCAGGTGCTGACCGTCGTGGCGGACGGCGCGGACGAGCGCGCGGTGGCCTCCGCGGTCAAGCGGGTGGCCGACCGGTTCGGCGGCGTCGACGTGGTGGTCAACAACGCGCAGGCTTCCAAATCGGGGGTGCTGCTCGTCGACCACACGACCGCCGACTTCGAGCTCGCGCTCCACAGCGGCCTCTACGCCGCCTTCTACTACATGCGGGCCGCCTTCCCTTACCTCAAGCGGGCGAAGGGGCTCGTCATCAACCTCGCGTCGGGCGCGGGGCTGTCGGGCAAATCGGGCCAGTCCTCCTACGCGGCCGCCAAGGAGGGCATCCGCGGCCTCTCCCGCGTGGCGGCGACCGAGTGGGGCGAATTCGGCGTGCGCGTCAACGTCGTCTGCCCGCTCGTGATGACGCAGGCGCTGGAACAGTGGAGCAGGGACTACCCGCAGCTCTACCGGGATACGATCAAGCATATTCCCCTCCAGCGGTTCGGCGACGCCGAAAAGGACATCGGGCGGCTGTGCGTCTTCCTCGCGTCGGAGGACGCCTCCTACATCACCGGACAGACGATCGAAATCCAGGGCGGCACCGACCTGCGGCCCTGACGGCGGATGCCGAATCCCCCGGCGAAAGCCGGGGGATTTTTTGCGTCGCCGGGGCCGCGCGCGGGAAAATTTCGCGCCGGCTTGCATCGCGGCGCTTTTCCGGTATACTAGATAGCGGGACATACACCGTCCCGCCAAGAGACCAAAGCGATTGGAACGATGAGATGAAACGGCTGGTAATCGGGATTCTGGCGCACGTGGACGCGGGCAAGACGACCCTTTCGGAGGGGATGCTCTACCGCGCGGGGGAGACCCGCCGGCTCGGGCGGGTGGACCACGGGGACGCCTTTCTGGATACCTACGCGCTCGAACGGGAGCGGGGCATCACGATCTTTTCCAAGCAGGCGCTGCTGCACCTGGACGGAGCGGAGATCACCCTGCTGGACACCCCGGGGCATGTGGATTTTTCCACCGAGATGGAGCGGACGCTCCAGGTGCTAGACTACGCGGTCCTTGTCGTCAGCGGCACCGATGGGGTACAGAGCCATACCGAAACGCTCTGGCGGCTGCTCGAGCGTTACCGCGTCCCGACCTTCCTCTTTGTGAATAAGCTCGACCTGCCGGGCGCGGACCGCGGGGCGCTTCTGGCGGAAGTGCAGGCGCGGCTGGACGGCGGCTGCGCCGACTTCGGCGCGGACCGCCCGCGCGGCGCGCTGGAGGAGTCCGTCGCCCTCTGCTCCGAGGAACTGATGGAGCGGTATCTCGAGGCGGGCGCGCTCGAAGACGGGGAGATCGCGGAGGCCGTCGCGAAGCGGCGGGTGTTCCCCTGCTTTTTCGGCTCGGCGCTCAGGCTCGAGGGGGTGGACGCGTTCCTCGCGGGGCTCGCGCGCTATACCCGCGAGCCCCCGCGCCGGGAGGCGTTCGGCGCGAAGGTCTACAAGATCGGCTGGGACGAGCAGGGCGTCCGGCTCACCTACCTGAAGGTCACCGGCGGCAGCCTCCGGGTCAAGGCGGCGGTCTCCGGAAGCCGGGAGGGGGAGCCGTGGGAGGAGAAGGTCAACCAGCTGCGCGTCTATGCGGGGGCGAAGTTCCGGACGGTGGAGGAGGCGCTCCCCGGCATGGTGTGCGCCGCCGCGGGGCTTTCCCGCACCCGTCCCGGGGAGGGCCTCGGCGCGGAGCCGGATTCCGAGCTCCCGTCGCTGCGCCCGGTGCTCGGCTACCGGGTGGAACTGCCGCGGGGAGTGGACGCGCACACCGCGCTCACCCGTTTCCGCCAGCTTGAGGAGGAGGACCCGCAGCTGCACGTCGTGTGGAACGAGGCGCTCCAGGAGCTCCACGTGCAGCTCATGGGCGAGGTGCAGCTCGAGGTGCTGGGCCGCCTCGTCCGGGAGCGGTTCGGGATGGAGGTCGGCTTCGGGCAGGGCAGCATCCTCTACCGGGAGACGATCTCCTCGACGGTGGAGGGGGTCGGGCACTACGAGCCGCTCCGCCACTACGCGGAGGTGCACCTGCTGCTCGAGCCGGGGGAGCGGGGAAGCGGGCTGCGGTTCGCCTCCGCCTGCCGCGAGGACGACCTCGACCGCAACTGGCAGCGGCTCATCCTGACCCATCTGGAGGAGAAGACCCATCCGGGCGTGCTGACTGGCTCGCCCATCACCGACATGAAAATCACGCTGGCGGCGGGGCGCGCCCACCAGAAGCACACCGAGGGGGGCGATTTCCGCCAGGCGACCTACCGTGCGGTGCGGCAGGGCCTGCGGCGGGCCGAAAGCGTCCTGCTCGAGCCGTGGTACGACTTCCGGCTGGAACTGCCGTCCGAGGCGGTGGGCCGGGCGATGTCCGATCTGCAGCGGATGGGGGGCTCCTTCGCGCCGCCCGAGACGGAGGGGGACCGGTCGGTGCTGACCGGCAGCGCCCCCGTGTCCGAAATGCGGGGCTACCAGATGGAGGTCACCGGGTACACGCGCGGCAGAGGGCGGCTCTCCTGCTCCCTCAGGGGCTACGAGCCCTGCCACAACGCCGAAGAGGTGATTGCCGCCGCCGGCTACGACTGCGACGCGGATTTGGACAACCCGGCGGATTCGGTCTTCTGCGCCCATGGGGCGGGCTTCCTCGTCAAATGGGACGAGGTGCCGGCGCACATGCACCTCGAGAGCGTCCTCGACGCGCCGAAGGAACCCGCCGGCATCCCCGGGGAACGCGCCGCCGAGCGGCGGGCGGCCGATTACTGCGCGATGGTGGCGGAGGACCGGGAGCTGCTGGAGATTTTCGAGCGCACCTACGGCCCCATCCGCCGGGACCCGCGCAAGGCGTTCCGCCCGGTCAGGAGGGAGCCCGCCCGGCGGCCCCCCTCCCAGCCCCCCAAGGGACTCGACGGGCCGGAATACCTGCTGGTGGACGGCTACAACATCATCTTCGCGTGGGACGACCTGAACACCCTCGCGCAGGAGAACCTGGACGCGGCGCGCGGGCGGCTGGTCGACCTGCTCTGCAACTACCGTGGCTTCCGGCAGTGCGAGGTGATCGTGGTGTTCGACGCCTACCGGGTGAAGGGGAACCCGGGGGAGGTCGAGCGGGTGCACAACATCAGCGTGGTGTATACGAAGGAGGCCGAGACGGCCGACATGTATATCGAGAAGGTCACCCGCGAGCTCGGAAAGCACAACCGGGTGCGGGTGGCGACCTCCGACGCGCTCGAACAGCTCATCATCCTCGGGCACGGCGCGCTGCGGATTTCCGCCGACGCCTTCCGCGAGGAGGTGGCGCAGGTGGAACAGGCCATCCGCGAATACCTCGAATCGGGCGGTACCGCCGCCCGGTAGGGTCGAATCCCGCCGCCCGCGCGGCGGGATTTTTGCGCGCTGGGCCGCGGCGGCGAATATTCCTGTGCGGGAAAAAATTTTCCGCTTACATCCCGGCGGCTTTTTGTGGTAAAATATAGATGCGGAGTGCGGCGGACAGCCATGCGAAGGCGCGGATCGCGAAGAACCGCTGCGACGGCTCACGCCCCTGGGCGGAGCGGGCAAGAGGACCTCGGAGGTAATCGGAAATGTATCAGGTTGGAGATTTGGTCTTTTACGGAGGAACGGGCGTCTGCGAGGTGGCGGACATCGCCATGCGGAAGGTGCCGGGCGCGTCGGGGGAGCAGCCCTACTACACGATGAAGCCGCTCTATCAGGAGTGCGTCATCCGCACCCCGGTGAACGGCAACAAGGTGTTCATGCGGCCGATCCTCACAAAGAAGGAGGCGGAGGAGCTGGTCGACAGCATCCCCACCGTGCAGGCGAAGGCTTATTACAACCGGGTGCTGGGGGAGCTGGCCGAGCACTACGCGAACGCCCTCAAAACCTATGACAGCGCGGAACTGGTCGAGCTGACCATGTCGATCTACGCGAAAAAGCAGGAGCTGGAGGGTCAGCGCCAAAAGTTCGGCACGGTGGACGAACGCTTCATGAAGCGCGCCGAGGAGCTTCTCTTCGGGGAGCTGGCTGCCGCGCTGGGCATCCCCAGGGAGGAGGTGCCGCGCTATATCGAAGCGCGGCTGGAACGCCCCGGGGAGGACGGCGGGGACGCGGAGGCGTAAAAGGAATCAACGGGGGCCGGTCGCAGGACCGGCCCCCGTTTTTCAGGCTCGGAGAGAATCCCCGCGGCCGCCGACGCGGCCGTCCGGCCCTGCGATTCGATCCCGCGCGGGGCCGCCGCCCGTCCGCTTTCCGGTTGAAAAGGGCGCGCGGGTAACGTATAATGGGGACAGGCAATGCGGCCAATTTTCGGAAACGGACGGATCACAGACATAAAGGAGGCAGTCAAATGAGTATCCACATCGGAGCAAAGCCGGGCGAGATCGCCGACCGGGTGCTGATGCCGGGCGACCCGCTGCGGGCGAAGCACATTGCGGAGACCTTTCTGGAGGGCGCGGTCTGCTATACCCAGGTGCGCGGGATGTACGGGTTCACCGGCACCTACAAGGGCAAGCGCGTCTCGGTGCAGGGCAGCGGCATGGGGATGCCGTCGATGCACATCTATGCCAGCGAGCTCATGCAGGAGTACGGCGCCAAACGGATCATCCGCGTCGGCACCTGCGGCGGCCTGCGGGCGGAGCTGAAGCTCAAGGACGTCGTGATCGCATCCGCGGCCTCCACCGATTCCAACATCAACAAATGCCGGTTCGGGCCGATCTCCTTCGCGCCGTCGGCGGATTTTGAACTGCTGCTGGGCGCCTATCAGACGGCGCGGGAGAGGGGGATGCGCGCCACCGTCGGGCCGATCTTCACGAGCGACCGCTTCTATTCCGACGACCTGCCCGAAAAGACGAAGATGCTCGCGGACTACGGCATCCTCGCGGTTGAGATGGAGACCTGCGAGCTCTATACGCTGGCCGCGAAGCACCACATCCAGGCGCTCACCCTGCTGACGGTGAGCGACAACGTCGTCACCGACGAGATCACCTCGCCGGAGGAACGGCAGACGAGCTTCAACGACATGGTCGAGCTGGCGCTCGAAATCGTCTGAGCCTGACGGGATGCGGCGAAAGCCGCATCCGGGAAAGGAGCCCCCATGAACGAGATCATCGAAAGCCTGCTTTCGCGCAGGTCGGTCCGCGTCTTTGAGGAGCGGGCGATCCCCGCGGCGGAAAAGGAGGCCATCCTGCTCGCGGCGGTCAACGCCCCCACGGCGGGCAACCAGCAGCTCTACACCATCCTCGACGTCACCGACCCGGAGCTCAAGGCGCGGCTCGCCGAAAGCTGCGACCACCAGCCGTTTATCGCGAAGGCCCCGCTCGTGCTGATCTTCTGCGCAGACTGCCAGAAGTGGTACGACGCCTTCCTGTCGGGCGGGTGCGCGCCGCGCCTGCCGGGCGCGGGGGACCTGCTGCTCGCGGTGGACGACAGCCTCATCGCGGCGCAGAACGCCGTGACCGCGGCGTGGAGCCTCGGCGTCGGCTCCTGCTACATCGGGGACGTGATGGAGCGGTGCGAGGAGCACCGGGCGCTGCTCGGCCTGCCGGGCTATGTCTTCCCGGCGGCGATGGTGGTGTTCGGCTATCCGACCGCCGGGCAGAAGGCCCGCAAAAAACCGGAACGGTGCGCGATGGAGCGGATCGTGCAGGAGAACCGCTACCGCCGGATGGGGGCGGACGAGCTGCGGGAGATGCTCGCCCCGAAATCGGGCGCGGACGGCTATGAGGCGTGGCTCGCGGCCTTCTGCGGGCGCAAGTATAACTCCGCCTTTTCCCGCGAGATGACCCGTTCGGTGGAGGCCTACCTCGCGGCCTACCGCCGGGAGGAGCTGTGAGGCGGACGGCCGCCCCGGGACAAAAGCGGGGCGGGGAGTCCCTTCCCGCCCTGCACGGGCCGTCCCCCTACCGCGCGCTGGAGCGTACGCTCTCCGCCGACTGCGGCGCGTGCTGCGGGCTCTGCTGCGTCGCCCTCTATTTCGCGGCGGGGGAGGGCTTCCCGGCCGACAAGCCCGCCGGAAAGCCCTGCGAATTCCTCACGCCGAAGGACCGCTGCGCCGTCCACGACAGCCTGTACGCGCGCGGGCTGCATGGCTGCGCCGCCTACGACTGTTTCGGCGCGGGCCAGTATGTGGCGCGGGAGGTATACGGCGGGTGCGGCTGGCGGGACCCGGAGGCCGACGCCGGGGTGCTGTTCGGCGCCTTTTTGACGGCGCAGCGGCTCCACCAAATGCTCTGGTATCTCGTCGAGGCCGCCGCGCTGAAGCCCGCCGCGCCGCTGCGCGCGGAGGTGGACGCGCGCGCCGTGGAACTGCTGGAGCTGCGGCGCCTGCCCGCGCCGGAGCTGGCGGCGCTCGACGCCGTCCCCTGCCGGCAGCGGGTCAACGGCCTGCTGCGCCGGGTGTGGGAGGAGGTGCGGCGGGCGGCGGGCGGCCGTCCGGATGCCCGTGGCGGGACGGATTTCGCGGGAAAGGACCTGCGGGGCGCGGAGCTCGCGGGCCGGGATTTCGGCATGGCGCTGCTGATCGCCGCCGACCTGCGGGGCTGCCGCCTCTACGGGACCAACCTGATCGGCGCGGATTTGCGCGGCGCCGACCTGCGGGACGCGGACCTGCGCGAGTGCGTTTTCCTGGCGCAGGGGCAGTTGGGCGCCGCCCGGGGGAACGGGGGCACCCTCCTGCCCGAACGGCTGGCGCGGCCCGCCGGGTGGGAAAGATGAAGCGGGAAGGGCTGGAGGCGATCGCCTCCGGCCCTTTATCCTTCCGTATCCTCCGCCCCGTCCAGGCGGATGGAGATTTGCAGGACGTAGTTTTCATATCCGCTGACCGACAGCTCGTCGAGCAGCACGTCTTCGAAGAAGCTGCCCGTCAGCGGGAGCCCCTGCTCCCGCGCGTACCGGAGCAGGTCCCGGTAGGTCTCATGCGCCGAGTCGTAGCCGCCGCAATGGCGGGCGGTGAGGTAGCTGCCCGCCTGCCTGACGTAGACGGGCAGGCCCCTGGGAGGCGCGTCCAGCTGGGTGTAGAAGTGGGAATAGCGGGTGAAATCCCCCCGCTCGACCTCGGAAAGCCCGATCATCGAGCCGGTCGCGTAGGGGCTGACGATCTCGTGCTCGTCGCAGAAGCGGACGTGCTCGGCCAGCGACAGGGCGGCGCTGCGCTCGCTGGTGAGGGGCGGCACCTGGGTGCGCACGAGGTATTTCTCGGGAAATGGACGGACGCAGGGGCCCTCCGGTCCGGATGCGAGCGCGCTTTCAGTGAGTTCCGCCTTGCGGCGGATGAGCTCCTTCATCCGCCGCAGGCGGCGGATCTTTTCGTCGAGCAGGCGCGCCTCCCCCTGGAGCAGCCGGACCAGCTCCTCCGGGCTGCGCCGGTCGAGGTAGGCCTTGATCTCCCGCAGCGGGATGTCGAGCTCCTTGAGGGTGGAGATCACGAAGAAGACGTCGATCTGCGCCATCGAATAGTAACGGTAGCCGTTTTCCGCCTTGACGGCGGGGGAGAAGACGCCCAGCTCGTCGTAGTGGAAGAGGGTGTGCTTGCTTACGCCGCACAGCCGCGCGAACTCGCCCGTCGTGAGGTACTGCGGATTCTTTCCCATTTTTTAAATTCCCCCTTGACTATCGGGTTACCCGATGGTTTATTATAGACCGCAGTGACTTTTTTTACAACAGGAGGTATTTCTCATGCATCCCGCGATTTCCAGGGAGTTCCACTTCGGGTCCCTGCTGCGGTTCGCGCTGCCGACCGTGATCATGATGATCTTCATGTCGATGTATACCATTGTGGACGGCATCTTTGTCTCCCGGTTCGTCGGCACCGACGCGCTTTCCGCCACAAACATCGTCTATCCGGCCCTCAATCTCGTGCTGGCGGTGGCCATCATGCTCTCCACCGGCGGCAGCGCGATCGTCGCGCGCAAGCTGGGCGAGGGCGACCCGCAGGGCGCCCGGGAGAGCTTTGCCCTCATCGTCGCGGCGGGTGTGGCGGCGGGCGTCGTCATCGGCGTTCTGGGCCTCGCGTTTCTCGAACCGCTCTGCTCGATGCTCGGCGCGAACGGCCGCCTGATGGCCGACTGCAAGGCCTACCTGGGCACGCTGATGCTCTTCGTGCCCGCCTCGGTGCTTCAGATTCTCTTCCAGAGCTTCTTCGTCACGGCGGGGCGGCCCGGCCTCGGGCTCGGGCTGACGATCGCGGCGGGGATCTCCAACGCGGTGCTCGACTATTTGCTTATCGTGCCCGCCGGGATGGGCATCACGGGCGCGGCGGTAGCCACCGCCATCGGCTGGTGCATCCCCGCCCTGGCGGGGGTCGCCTATTTCCTCTTTTCCCAAAACCCGCTGCGCTTCGCCCGCCCGAAGCTCGACTGGCGGACGCTTGGGGAGAGCTGCTTCAACGGCTCCTCCGAGATGGTGACCAACATCTCCACCGGCGTGACCACCTTCCTCTTCAACATCCTCATGCTCCGCTACCTCGGAGAGGACGGGGTGGCCGCGATCACCATCGTGCTCTATGCGCAGTTCCTGCTGACCGCGCTCTACCTCGGCTTTTCGATGGGGGTCGCGCCGGTCGTCAGCTTCAACTACGGAAGCGGGAACACCCTCCAGCTCAAGCGGCTCTTCAAGATCTGCGCCCTGTTCATCGGCGGCTCGTCGGCGGTCGTCTTCGGGGTTTCGCTGCTGCTGGCGGGGCCCCTTGTGGGGGTCTTTTCCCCGCCCGGCACGGCGGTCTATGAGATCGGGCGGGAGGGCTTCCTGCTCTTTTCCCTGAGCTTCCTCTTCGCCGGGGTCAATATCTTCGCCTCCGCGTTTTTCACCGCGCTTTCCAACGGGCGGGTTTCCGCCGCCATCTCCTTCCTGCGCACCTTCGGCTTCCTGATCGTTGCGCTGGTCCTGCTGCCGAAGGCGGTCGGCGTGACGGGGATCTGGCTGGCCGTCCCCTTCGCAGAGCTGGCCACCGCGGGGGTCGCCGCCCTCTTCCTCTGGCGCAGCCGCGAGGTCTACCGGTACCTGTAAAGCCGCGTTGATCCCTCCGGCCCTCTTGGATTGCCGGGAGGTTTGTGATATACTGGAGACAGTTCGATGCTGGAGGGATGGTAATGGCGGACGCGATGGCTCTGGCGGGGGATATCGTCTCCTGCAGCGGGCTGATGCTGCTCTTTTTGCTGCTCACCGAGCCGCGCTATCCCATGCGCCGCACAGCGGCCCTGTTATCCGCGGTCTTCGCGGCGACCGCCGTCGCCTACATCGCCGCCGTCCTCGGCCTTGGGCTTACGCCGGGGCAGGCCTCCCTCGTCTGTTTTTCGATCCCAAGCCTCACGGCCTGCCTGCTGCTCTCCAAATACCGGGACGGGCGGTTCCTCTTTACCTTCTGCACGATCGACGTGCTGGGGTTCATGCTGATTGCCGTTTCCCGCATCTCCGCCGTCCTGCTCGGCGGCGACGACTGGGTCAGCCTCCTTTTCCGGCTCGCGTTGATGGGGTTGCTGGTGGCGCTCTTCCTGCGCATCCGCGGCAATTACCGGCGGGTGATGGCGGAGCATTCGACCGGCTGGGGGATGCTGGCCGCGGTGTCGGTCCTTTTCTATGCGATGCTCTATCTGCTCGTGACCTATCCGGCCCCGCTGATCGGGCGGAGGGAATACATTCCCGTGGTGCTGTTCTTCTGCGCGACGGTGCTGGCGACCTACGTGGTGATCTACCAGGCGATCGTGCGCATGGTGAAGCTCTCCGAGAGCGAGCAGAGCGAGCTGCTGCTGCAAACGCGGCTGGAACTGCAAAAGAGCCAGCTCGAATTGCAGCAGGTCTACTACCGGATGGCTTATGTCGACAGCCTGACCGGGCTTGCCAACCGCGCCTCCTTTGAGCGGCGGCGGAAGGAGATCGAGGCGGACCTTGTCCACAACCGGCCGGTATGGTGCGTGTCGGCGGACCTGAACAACCTCAAGGAGGTCAACGACGCGCGCGGTCACGAATGGGGCGACCGCCTGCTCCGCGAGACGGGGCAGCTGCTGACGCGGCTTCTGGGGGAGGCGTTTGAGATCTTCCGGCTGGGCGGGGACGAATTCATACTGCTCTCCTGCGGCACGCCGTCCGACAAGGTTTCGGCGCTGCTGGGAAAGCTCTATCCCGCGATAGAGGCGCACAATGCCGCGGGCAACCTGCCGGTCAGCCTTGCTGTGGGCTGGGACAGCCTGCGGGAGGGGGAGGACGACCTGGCCCCGCTTATCGCGCGGGTCGACCGGGAGATGTACCGCCGCAAGCGGGAGATGAAGAAGAACGCTTCCCTTCCGGTTGATGAAATTTGACAAAACACAGATCGGACACAGATTATAATTGAACTGGAAACATTTTCATAGTATAATGAATACAGCATCCCGCAGCGGGCGGGACGGACCCAAACACCAACGTCAACAGAAAAGGGGACAAGATGATGAAACAGCTTGGCAAGAAGTTTACCGCGGTCCTGCTGGCCGCCATGATGGTGCTGAGCCTCGCCGTGATGGCGAGCGCCGCGACCACCCAGACCGCCGGCACCTACAGCGTCACCGCGCAGGCGGACAAGATTCTCTTCACGCGTAACGGCGCGTCGGCTTCCTACCCGATCAAAACCGCCAACATCAAGCTGACCACCCATAAGGACGGCGACCTGCTCGTCTGCTTTACCGATTCGACCGGCAAGGCCCGCAACGTGACGGTCGGCAAACAGACCTCCCTGACGCTCAGCGGCCCGATGGCCTCCCTGACGCTCGCCAAGGAGCTCAACGACGGCGTGGCCGTGACCCTCGGCGCGACCGCAAACGTCACCACAATGACGGTCGACACCCCGAACCCGGTCGCGATCAACGGCAAGGTCGGCACCCTCAAGGTGACCGCGGCCGCCAACATCACGCTGGCCAAGGGCGCGACGGTCACCAAGAAGGACGTCACCTCCAAGACCGCGAAGATCACCACCTCGGCGAACGCCGCCGTGACGGCCGCCCCGACCGCCGCCGCGACGAAGCCTGCCGCGACGAAGCCTGCCGCGACGAAGCCTGCGGCGACGAAGCCTGCGGCGACGAAGCCCGCCGCCTCTTCCTCCGCCTCCACCGGCTCGAAGGGCGACTACCGCGTCAAGATCGATTCGATCTATTGGGACGAGGATGAAGCGACTCTCGGCGACGTGCTCGACGAGCTCAACGACAACCTCGAGGTCTATGACTACGCCACCCGCACCTACCTCGCGGGCGACGCCAAATGGACCACCTCCAACAACCGTTCGATCCAGAGCGGAAAGAGCTACACCTTCACCTTCACGCCGGACGACAAGTCCTACGCGCCGGTCGACGGTTCGGTAAAGATCTATCTCGACGTGGCCTCCGGTGAGATCGACCTCGAGCTCAAGAGCCCGGGCTATCTCGTTGCGAAAGACGACGATGTTAAACTGAAATCGCTGCTTAGCGACCTGAAGAAGATGGTCAGGGCTTACGACGACAACGGCGACGAGGTCAAGGGTACTGTTTCCTGGGTCAGTAACGGCAGCAATACCATTGACAACGGCCGCTCCTATACTTACAAATTCAAACCGAGCAGCAGCCGCTATGAGTCGGAAGAAGGAAAGGTTTATGTCTACACGGAAGGCAATGAACCGTAAGCTGCACTGATTTTAATGAGGTGCGGGTCCCGTTTGGGACCCGCACCTTTTGCATTTTGTCGCAAATTGTTAAGGGAATTGTAAGAATTTTGTCGACCCGGAGGAAAGAACTGTCTGGTATCATCGAAGCATGACGAGAGAGGGGAGGTGTGGTATAATCATGAAAACGAGGGTCGCGGCCGGACGGATTGCGCCAAGGCCGCAAATCGCCTGCGGGGGGACAAAACGAATGGAAGAGAGACTGAGCGTGCTGGTCGTGGACGACGACCGGGAGATCGTGGAATCGATCGCGATCTATCTGAGCAGGGAAAATTTGCAGATCTATAAAGCGTACGACGGCCTGCAGGCGCTTGACGTCGTGGCCGGCCACACCATCCACCTGATATTGATGGACGTGATGATGCCCCGGCTCGACGGCATCAAGGCGATGCTGAAACTCCGGGAGGAGCACAACATCCCCATCATCCTCGTCTCGGCGAAGAGCGAGGACACCGACAAAATCTTTGGGCTGGAGTTCGGCGCGGACGACTACATCACCAAGCCCTTCAACCCCCTTGAGCTGATCGCGCGGGTCAAAAGCCAGCTCCGCCGCTATGTGCAGCTCGGCACCGCCGCGGACGCGGGCGGCGCGTCGGAGGTGCTGTCGGTGGGCGGGCTCGCCCTCGACGTGCACCAGAAGCGCCTCACCGTCGACGGCGAGGAGGTCAAGCTCACCCCGATCGAATACAAGATCATGGAGCTGCTCATGCGCAACCAGGGGCGGGTGTTCTCGATCGATGAAATCTACGAACGGGTGTGGAACGAGCCGAGCTTCGCGCCGGAAAACACCGTCGCGGTTCACATCCGCCGCATCCGCGAGAAGATCGAAATCAATCCGCGGGAACCAAAATATTTGAAGGTGGTGTGGGGCATTGGCTACAAAATCGAAAAAGCGTAGGCCGGGGCTGTGTTTCTTCCTCTTCTTCCTCAGCCTGTCGATCCTGCTGACGGCGGGGATTCTCACGCCGTTCGCGCTGGAAAACGAGGTCGCGGCCGACTACAAGGACACCGCGAGCTACCGCAGGCTGATGGGCTTCCTCATCGGGGACGCCTACGACATCGCGCGCGGCAAGCAGGAAGCGGACACCCTGCTGTGGGGGGAGGACAACGTCAGCTTCGACATCTATGACGGGGCCACCCGGGAGAACTGGTCGAAGAACGCCTCCGGAAACGGGGAGCTGCTCGCCGCCGACCTGCTGGAGCAGGTGGGCGCGGGACAGTACGACCACGTGGTCTACATCAACGGGATCCACATGAAGGAACGGCTCTTCACCTTCGGCAGCGGCGTTCAGGAGCGCGAATACGACTCCCTTTGGCGTTCCCCCTACGCCGCGAGCTTCTCCTCCGGGGGGCTTGGGGCCGAATCCCCGACGATCGCCATCGCGGTCAAGGCGCGGGACCAGATGCTCAACTACGGCCCCGTCTACAGCGAATACTACCGCTGGTTCCGGTGGATGATGGTGCTTTCCGCCGCGGGCGCCGTCGCGGGGCTCGCCCTGCTGGTGCTGCTCGGCACGCTGATCGCCCACCGCACCCTCGGCGCGGCGCACCGCGCCATCGCCTCCGCGATGGGCCGGCTGTGGATGGAGGTCAAGCTCCTCCTCTCGGTCGCCGCGCTCGGCTTCGGCGGGTGGACGCTGTGGGCGACGTTCAGCGGGGAGCTTGGCCCCGCGCCCGGCATCGCCGTCTTCCTGCTCTGCTTCTGGTGGTGCTGGCTCGTGCTGGCCGACCTTGCCGTCAACGGCAGGGAGTTCTTCCGGAACAACATCCCCATGTCGGTCGTGCGGTTCATGAGGAGCCTCGAGAGCCCCTATGAGTTCCTCGAGCGGATGAAGACCCGGCTGGCCGTGCTGATCGGCGTGGAGCTCATCCTTCTGCTCGTGTTCGGCGTGCTGATTCTGCTCGGGCCGGTCGGATGGATCCTCGACGTCGGCGTGCTGGCGCTCGGCATCTTCCTGCTCGCGCGCTTCGTGCTCGAATATAACCGCAACATGGACGAGTTCTCCAAGGTGGTGGACTACACGGCGGGCGTCCGCGGCGGCACGGTCCAGGGACCGCTTCTGCTGCGGGGCGACTTCGCCGGGCTGGGGGAGGACCTCAGCGACATCATGAGCGGCGTGAGCCGCGCGGTCGAGGAGCAGGTGCGCAGCGAGCGGATGAAGGTCGAACTGGTGACCAACGTCTCCCACGATCTCAAAACGCCGCTCACCTCGATCATCAACTACACCGACCTGCTCGGGCAGGAGAACCTGACCCCCGATTTCGCCAACGACTATGTGAAGATCATCGGGCAGAAGGCGGGGCGGCTCAGCCACCTCGTGCAGGACCTGTTTGAAATCTCCAAGGCGAACAGCGGCGCGATCGACCTGGAACCCGAGCGGATCGACGTGGTCGCGCTGGCCGAGCAGACGATCGCCGAGATGGACGAACGGATGAACCCGTCCGGCGTGGAGATCAAGGCGCAGCTCGCCCCCCAGCGGCTCTTCGTCTGGGCGGACGGCAGAAAGCTGCACCGCGTCTTTGAAAACCTGCTGGGCAACGCCCTCAAATATTCCCTCGCCGGCACCCGCGTCTACATCGTCGTGCGGCAGGCGGAGGAGACGGCGGAGATCTCCTTCAAAAACGTGGCGAGCTATGAGATGACCTTCACCGCCGAGGACATCGTCGAGCGGTTCCAGCGGGGGGACGCCTCCCGCACCGGAGAGGGCAGCGGGCTCGGGCTCGCGATCGCCAAGAGCTTTGTGGAGCTTTCGGGCGGCGCGCTGTCGATCGAGCTGGACGGCGACCTCTTCAAGGCCACGGTGACGCTGCCCCTCTGTCCGGAGGAGCCGGCCCCGCGGCCGGAGGAACCGGCCCCCGTTTTGCGGGAGGACGGGGACGCGCCCGGGGATGGCGTACCGGAGGCGGAATATCTGGTCGCGGCGGGCGGCGTGCCGTCCGATGATCAGGCTCCTCCTGAACCCACGGATGAATAGAGCACCCCGAAAGCGAAAGGCCCGCGGCGCTGCCGCGGGCCTTTCGCCGTCCGGCGCGGGCGCGGATTAAGATTCCGTTAGAAATCGGCGCGGGGGCTTTTCTTGGTCGCGCGATATGGTATGATAGGGGCAGAAAAAAGTGGGGGGAGGGAACGGGATGTCGGGAAAGAAGCTGTTCCTCGTCGGGCTGCTCTGCGTCGCCCTGGTCGCGCTCATTCTGCTGGCGCTGACCTCGGCGTATATCGCCGTGTCCTACCGGTGGCTGCTCGTCCCGCTCGGGGCCTGGGCGGCGGCGATGCTGGTCTTCCATTTCCGCAAAAAGGACGGCTGAGGAGAAAAGGCCGGGAGCCCCGCGGGGCTCCCGGC
>NZ_JANFZX010000024.1:0-42577 GCF_024461615.1 Anaerotruncus sp. DFI.9.16 | reverse complement strand
TCCTTTCTTGGGCACGCAAGAAAGGAACTCGCTGTCGGTCGACTACCGACAAACTCTGCCGCTTCATGAGCGGATAATCTAAAACCGCCGTCGGCCGGCCACCGACAAGCTCCGTCGCTCGTTGAGCGGACAATCTAAGACCACTGCTCGGGGCCAACCCCGGAGAAGATAAAAAGAGGGACCGCACAGTGTGCGGTCCCTCTTTTAAACAAATCAAACGAGCTCGATGATAGCCATCTCTGCGGCGTCACCGCGGCGAGGTCCGATCTTGACGATCCTGGTATAGCCGCCCTTGGTCTCTTTGTACTTCGGGGCGATCTCGTCGAAGAGCTTCTTCGCAACGTCCTCCTTTGTGACAAAGGAGAGCACCTGACGCTTGGAGTGGAGATCGTTGGTTTTCGCCGTTGTAATCATCTTCTCGGTCATCGCGCGGACTTCCTTGGCCCGGGTGACGGTGGTTTCGATCTTGCCGTTTTCCAGCAGGAAGGTAACCATCGCCCTGAGCATCGCCATTCTGTGGCTGGAAGACCGGCCGAGTTTCCTGGTTCCTGGCATTCTGTTTCACTCCTTACCCAATGCTTTGAGATTCCCGCCCGTTAACAGCCCGGACGGGGTTGGGCCGCGGGGCGCGGCCGGTATTTCAGTTGTCGTCGTCCTTAGAAAGGTCGAATCCCAGTGACTGTAACTTCCAGATGACCTCTTCCAGCGATTTTTTGCCGAGGTTCCGGACCTTCATCATCTCGTCGGGGGACTTGTTGATGAGGTCTGCCACGGTGTTGACGCCGGCCCTCTTCAGACAGTTGAACGCGCGAACAGATAAGTCAAGCTCTTCAATGGTCATCTCAAGGAGTTTATCCTTGCCGGTATCCTCTTTCTTGTCCATGATCTCGGTCGCACTCACCTCGTCGGAAAGATCGACGAAATGATTGAGTTGCCTATTGAGGATCTTGGCCGCCAGACTGACCGCCTCCTTCGCGGAGATGGTGCCGTCCGTCCAGACTTCCAGCGTTAATTTATCGTAGTCGGTTATCTGTTCCACGCGGGTGTTTTCCACCGTGTAGTTGACCTTGAGCACGGGGGTATAGATGCTGTCCACGGCGATGGTGCCCACCGGGGCTTTTTCCAGCTCGGTGTGCTTGTTGCGCTCGGCCGAGACGTATCCCTGGCCCTTCTTGAGCGTGATCTCCATGGAGAGCTTCGCGCCGGCGTCGAGCGTCGCGATATGCATGCTCGGGTCGAGGATCTCGACCTCGCTGTCGCACTCGATGCTGCCCGCAGTCACTTCACATTCACCCTGCGCATCGATCCTCACCGTCTTGGGCTCGTCGCAATAGAGCTTTGCGGTGAGGCCCTTGATATTGAGGATGATCTCGGTTACATCTTCTTTTACGCCCGGGATTGTCGAGAATTCGTGTTGTATTCCGTCGATCTTCACAGAGATGACCGCAACACCAGGAAGAGAGGAAAGCAGCACGCGGCGCAGCGAGTTGCCGAGCGTTGTACCAAATCCCCTGTCCAACGGTTCCGCAACAAATTTGCCGTAACTGCCGTCAGATTTGAGCTCGACCGTTTCTATCTTGGGCTCTATGATCTTGACCATTATGGACCCTCCTTCTGCGGCGGGAGCATTCCCGCCTGGTCATTCTCGTTTCCCTGCAACCATGCTTGGCGCGTGATTCACGCAGCCGGATTATTTGCTGTACAACTCGACGATGAGATGCTCTTCAACATCCAGGTCGATGTCCTCACGGTTCGGGAGCTCGATGACGCGTCCGGTCATATTGGTCTTGTCGCAGTCGAGCCACTTGGGAACGGGACGGGAGCCAAACGCTTCCACCACGCCCTTAAGCTTGTCGCTCTTGGACTTGACGGCAACGGTGTCGCCGGCCTTGAGCAGGATGGAGGGGATGTTGGCCTTCTTGCCGTTCACGGTGAAGTGGCCGTGGCGGACGAGCTGGCGGGCCTCCTTGCGGGAGGAAGCGAAACCGAGGCGGTAGACCACGTTGTCGAGCCTGCTCTCGCAGATGCGCAGCAGATTCTCGCCCGTGACGCCGGTTTTCGCGGCGGCCATCTCAAAGTACTTGGCGAACTGGCTTTCCAGAATGCCGTAGTAACGCCTGGCCTGCTGTTTGGCGCGCAGCTGGACTCCATATTCGGAAGCCTTTCTGGTGCGCGCTTTGCCGTGCTGCCCGGGGACGGTGGCCCTGCGGGTGACGGCGCACTTATCGGTGTAGCAACGCTCGCCCTTGAGGAACAGCTTCTTGTTCTCGCGGCGGCAGAGCCTGCATACAGCGCCGGTATATCTTGCCATAAATTGCACCTCCTGATTGGTTGGCGGCTATGAGCCGCTGCTTATACGCGCCTTCTCTTGGGCGGGCGGCATCCGTTGTGCGGAATCGGGGTGACGTCCTTGATCATGTTGACCTCGAGTCCCGCCGCCTGCAGCGCGCGGATGGCAGCCTCACGGCCCGAGCCCGGGCCCTTTACAAACACTTCGACCGTCTTGAGTCCGTGCTCCATCGCGGCTTTCGCGGCGACTTCCGCAGCGGTCTGCGCGGCAAACGGGGTGCTCTTGCGGGAACCGCGGAAGCCGAGCCCGCCGGCCGAGGCCCACGAAAGGGCGTTGCCCTGGGTGTCGGTGATCGTCACGATCGTGTTGTTAAAGGTGGACTGGATATGTGCGGCGCCACGCTCGATGTTCTTGCGTTCCCGACGCCTGCGAGTGGCGGTCTTTTTAGCGGCAACCTTTGCCATCGTCTATATCCCTCCCTGATTATTTCTTCTTGTTGGCGATTGTCTTCTTGGGTCCCTTGCGGGTGCGCGCGTTGGTCTTGGTGCGCTGTCCGCGGACGGGAAGCCCTTTGCGGTGACGCACGCCGCGGTAGCAGCCGATCTCAACCAGGCGCTTGATATTCAGCGCCGTCTCACGGCGAAGGTCGCCCTCCACCTGCACGTTGTGGTCGATATACTCACGCAGTTTGGAAACGTCGTCCTCCGTAAGGTCCTTGACACGGATGTCCGGGTTCACTCCGGTGGACTCGAGGATCTGCTGTGCGGTTTTGCGGCCGATCCCGAAGATATAGGTCAGCCCGATCTCGACCCGCTTGTCTCTCGGCAGGTCAACGCCAGCTATACGAGCCATACTGTTCTTGCACCTCCATTATTCTGGTCTGCACTTTAGCCCTGACGCTGTTTGTGCTTGGGGTTTTGGCATATTACCATGATGCGGCCCTTGCGCTTGATGATCTTGCATTTTTCGCAAATCGGTTTCACGGAAGGTCTGACTTTCATGCGAAACTACCTCCTTCAATCGGTAAAAACGGTATCTGCTATTTGGAACGCCACGTGATGCGCCCCTTGGTCAGGTCGTACGGAGACATCTCCAGCGTGACCTTGTCTCCCGGCAGGATGCGGATGAAGTTCATCCGCAGTTTGCCGGAAATGTGCGCCAAAAGCTGATGCCCGTTGGGCAGCTCCACGCGGAACTGTGCGTTGGGCAGGCTCTCCACGACGACGCCCTCAATTTCGATGACATCTTCCTTAGACAAGCTGATTTCCTCCCTCGTCTGATTCCCGCCGGAGGGCGGCAAGCGCCCTGCGCAGCTTTCGATTGGTGTCGATGCCCGAAAGGTCGAGCACCGTGTTGGTTTTCCGGATGTGTTTGACGCTCTTACGCTTTGGGGCTTCCAGCGGCCTGCGTCCGCCGTCGCAGAGCAGGACCCGCCCCTCTTCCTCCGCGAGGGCCACAAAGTAGCCTCCCGCGTCGTGCCCCGCCTTCGAGCACACCACGCGACCCCTTTCGACCGGCATCCCGCACCTCCCGCTCAAGGCAGAGTCAGGATGACCGGGCCGCTCTCGGTGATCGCGACGGTATGCTCGAAATGCGCGGCGAGCTTATGGTCGTTGGTCACGACCGTCCAGTCGTTGTCCAGCACGTGCAGCGCGGGTGAGCCCTCGGTGATCATCGGCTCGATGGCGATGACCATGCCGGGGACCAGCCGCACGCCGTGGCCGGGGCGCCCGTAGTTGGGCACCTCCGGTTCCTCATGCATCTCGGTCCCGATCCCGTGCCCGACATACTCGCGCACGACGCCGTAACCGAGCGCCTCCACGTACGACTGCACCGCGTACCCGATGTCCCCCAGCCGCGCGCCCGGTTTTGCAACCGCGATCGCCGCCAGCAGGCTCTCTCTTGTCGCGTCCATCAGCTTCTGGGCCGCATCGCTCACCCTGCCCGCGGCGAAGGTCGCCGCGTTGTCCCCGTGGTAGCCGTCAACGATGGCTCCCACGTCGATGCTCACAATGTCGCCCTCCTGGATGACGCGTCCCCCGGGGATGCCGTGGATGATCTCGTCATTCACCGACACGCACGCGCTGCCCGGAAAACCACCATACCCTAAAAACGAGGGGATGGCGCCTTTGGATTGAATGAAACTTCTGACGGCCCGGTCGATCTCGCCCGTCGTAACGCCGGGTCTGACCGCCGCGCCCCCCACCTGCAACGCCTGTGCTGAGATGGAGCCGGCGCGTTTCATCTTCGCAAGCTCCTTCGACGTTTTCAGCACGACCATACTTAAGCCTCCAGCGCGGCAAGCGTCAGTTTCGTGGTGTCCGCAACTTCTTCCTGGCCCTCCACGATGCGGAGCTTGCCCTTCTTCTGGTAGAACTCCTTGAGGGGCTCGGTCTGCTCGTGGTAGGTGGCCAGGCGGCCGCGCACGGTCTCGGGCTGGTCGTCCTTGCGGATGATCAGCTTCCCGCCGTCCTTGTCGCACACGCCCTCCACCTTGGAAGGCTTGTAGTCGACATGGTAGCTGGCGCCGCAGCTCTCGCAGACCCTGCGGCCGGAAAGCCGCCGTTCGATCGCCTCGTCGGCGACCTCGATGTCGATGACCCTGTCGATCTCGACGCCCATCTCGTCAAGCGCGGCGGCCTGCGGGACGGTGCGCGGGAATCCGTCGAGGATAAACCCGTTTTTGCAGTCGTCCTGCTGGAGCCGCTCCTTGATGATGCCGATCACGACCTCGTCGGGCACCAGCGCGCCGCTCTCCATATAGGATTTCGCGCGCAGTCCCATCTCGGTCCCGTTCTTGAGCGCCTCACGGATGATGTTGCCCGTGCTGATGGCCGGGATTCCCAGCTTTTCACAGATGACTTCCGCCTGGGTGCCTTTGCCGGCGCCGGGAGCGCCGAGGAGTATCAGTTTCATAACGACATCTCCTTTACTCTAAGAAGCCCTTGTAGTGGCGCATCATCATCTGGCTTTCCAGCTGCCGGAAGGTGTCGAGCGCCACGCCCACGACGATGATGATCGAAGTCCCGCCGAGCGCGATGTTCATCTTGGTGATACCGCCGATGCCGATCGGCAGGACGGCCACGAGCGCCAGGAAGATACCGCCGACCAGCGTGATCTTGGAGATGATCCGCGCGATGAAGTCGGAGGTCGGACGGCCCGGACGGATGCCGGGGATGGTGCCCGAGTTGTTCCTGAGGTTGTTGGACATCTCGATCGGGTTATACTGAATCGCCACGTAGAAGTAGTTGAACGCGAGGATCAGGATAAAGTAGAGCACCGCGTAGAGCGGGGTGTTGTAGTTGAACGCGCCGAGGAAGTTCGCCCAGAAGCCGGTGCCGTTGGGGGCCACGAACGCCTTGATGGTGCCCGGGATCGCCAGCAGCGAGGAGGCGAAGATGATCGGCAGAACGCCCGACATGTTCACTTTGATGGGGATGAAGGTCGACTGTCCGCCGTACATCTTGCGGCCGACGACCTTTTTGGCGTACTGCACCGGGATGCGCCGCTCGGCGTTGGTCATGATGATGATCACCACGATCAGCGCGAGGAAGAGCACCACGATGAGCGGAACGGTGAAGTAGTACATCGGCTGCTCGGAGCCCATCTGCAGGTAGATCCAGAGCTTCTGGATCGCCGCCGGGCCGCGGGAGACGATGCCGGCGAACAGGATCATCGAGATGCCGTTGCCGATGCCGTGCTCGTCGATGCGCTCGCCCAGGTAGACGATCAGCATCGCGCCGCCCATGAAGGCCGCGATGATGACGATCGCGGAGAAGATCCCCGCAAAGCCGCTGCGGTACATCACGGCGCCGCTCTGGTTGCGCAGCAGGGTGTAGTAGGCCCATGCCTGCAGAAGCGCGAGCGCGACGGTGACGTAACGGGTGATCTTGTTGATCTTTCTGCGCCCGTCCTCGCCCTCCTTCGCCATGCGCTCGAGGGCCGGGATGGCCACGGTGAGCAGCTGGATGACGATCGAAGAGGTGATGTACGGGGTGATGGACAGCGCGAAGATTGTCGCCCTGGCGAACGCGCCGCCCGAGAGAATGTCGAGATAGCCGAGCAGGTTGCCCGCATTGGCGGGGTTCTGGAGCATCTGCTGGAGAACCTGCGCGTCAAGGAAGGGAACCGGGACGGCCGTGCCGAGCCGGAAGAGCACCAGGATCATCAAGGTGTAGAGGATCTTTTTCCTCAGGTCCGCAATGTGCCACGCGTTTTTTAACGTCTGGAACATTTTACTTCACCTCAGCCTTCCCGCCTGCTTTCTCAATCTTTTCCTTGGCAGACGCTGAAAAAGCCGCGCAGTTGACGGTGAGCTTCTTGGTGATCTCGCCGTTGCCGAGGACTTTGACGCCGTCAAGGGTCTTTTTGAGGATACCAGCGTCGAGGAGCGCCTGAGCGTCCACGACCGCACCGTCCTCGAATTTCTCGAGATCGGAAACGTTGACCGTGGCGTAATGGGTGGCGAAGATGTTCACGAAGCCGCGCTTCGGAACACGCCGCGCCAGCGGCATCTGGCCGCCCTCAAATCCGGGCTGTTTGGCGCCGGAACGGGCCTTCTGGCCTTTGTGGCCCTTGCCCGCCGTCTTTCCGTTGCCGGAACCGTGGCCGCGGCCCTTGCGGAACACGTCCTTGTTCGAACCCGGCACGGGGGAAAGTTCATGCAATTTCATTTGACCTGCACCTCCTTGCTTTATGCGTTGGTGACCTCAATGAGGTGGGAAATTTTCGTGATCTTGCCCTTCGTCGCGTCGTTGTCGGGCTGGGTGGTGGTATCGCCGATCCTGCGCAGTCCCAAGGATTCGGCGGTGGCAATCTGGTCGTCTTTTCTGCCGACGAGGCTCTTAACGAGCTTGATGGTAAGCGCCATAACGCCTTCCTCCTTATCCAATAATATCCTTCACGGATTTGCCGCGGGTGGCCGCGACCTGCTCCGCGTCACGCAGGGAGCACAGCCCCTGGATGGTCGCCGAAACGACGTTGCAGGGGTTGTTGGAGCGCAGGCACTTGGTACGGATGTCCTTGATGCCCGCGGTCTCCATCACCGCACGGACGGGGCCGCCCGCGATGACGCCGGTTCCTTCCGGGGCCGGTTTCATCAGCACGCGTCCCGCGCCGTAAACGCCGATCGCCTCGTGGGGGATGGTCGTTCCCTTGAGGGAGATCTTGTGAAGGTGTTTTTTCGCGTCCTCAATACCCTTGCGGATGGCGTCGGGTACCTCGCCCGCTTTACCAAGCCCGAAGCCGACCGTGCCGTTGCCGTCGCCGACAACCACGAGGGCCGCGAACTTGAAGATGCGTCCGCCTTTCACCGTTTTGGAAACGCGGTTAATCGCTACGACGCGCTCCTTGAGCTCGTCATTGTTGTTCGCATTAAACTGAGCCAAAAGTATCCCTCCTTCTTTAGAATTTGAGGCCGCCTTCACGGGCCGCTTCCGCCAGCTCCTTGACGCGCCCGTGGTAGATATAGCCGCCGCGGTCGAACACCACTTCGCTGATGCCCTTGTCGGCCGCTTTCTTCGCGATCGCTTCGCCGACCTTCTTGGCCGCTTCCTTGTTGCCGCCGTTGCCCTCGAAATCCTTGTCCAGCGAGGACGCCGCGCACAGCGTCACGCCGTTTTCATCGTCGATGATCTGGGCATAGATGTGTTTGGCGGAGCGGAAGACATCAAGACGAGGGCAGCCAGGCGTGCCGCTGATCTTCGCCCTGACCCTGCTGTGCCGTTTGAGTCTGGCGACATTCTTGTCAGGCTTCGTTACCATGTTACTTCACTCCTTTACTTCTTGCCCTTGCCCGCTTTGCCTTCCTTGCGGATGATCACTTCGTCGATATACTTGATTCCCTTGCCCTTATACGGCTCGGGCGGGCGCTTCTCGCGGACTTCCGCCGCGAACTGGCCGACCTTCTGCTTGTCGGGGCCGTGGATGATGATCTTGTTGGGCGCGGGGACATCGATCGTGATGTCGGCGTTGTCCTCCATGAAGACCTGGTGGCTGTAGCCGAGGGTCATGACGAGCTGTTTGCCCTGCTTGGCCGCGCGGTAGCCGACGCCGTTGATCTCGAGTTCCTTCTTGAACTCCTCGGTGACGCCCTGCACCATGTTGGCGACCAGGGTGCGGGTCAGCCCGTGCAGGCTGCGCATCTCCTTCTCGTCGTTGGGGCGGGTCACGAGGATCTCGCTGCCTTCCTGCTTGATGCCCATCTCGGGGCGGAAGGTCTGGGTCAGGGTGCCCTTGGGGCCCTTGACGGTTACCGTGCTGCCGTCGATTTTGACGTCGACGCCCGCGGGCACGGTGATGGGCTTTCTTCCGATTCGACTCATTTCACCGCACCCCCCTTACCAAATGAACGCGAGGACTTCGCCGCCGACATTCTCTTTGCGAGCCTGCCTGTCGGTCATAACGCCCTTGTTGGTGGACAGGATGGCAACGCCGAGTCCCTTCATCACGCGGGGCATATCCTCACAGCTGGTGTAGATGCGCAGGCCGGGTTTGGAAACCCTGCGAAGGCCCTGGATGACCGGGGTCTTGCCCTGCCCGTATTTCAGGACAACGCGGATGGTGCCCTGTTTGCCGTCCTCGACGACGGTGAAGCTCTTTATATATCCTTCATCCAACAAAATCTGAGCAATTGCTTTCTTCATGTTGGAAGCAGGAATATCGACCGTATCATGTTTTGCACTGTTCGCATTTCTGATACGGGTCAGCATGTCAGCGATCGTATCGGTGATATGCATGCCGTCAACCTCCTTTATTCGCTCAGCTTTGTTTTACCAGCTTGCCTTCCTGACGCCGGGGATCTGCCCTTTGTACGCCAGTTCCCTGAAACAAATACGGCAGATTCCGAATTTGCGAAGGTAAGCGTGCGGCCTGCCGCAGATCTTGCACCGGGTGTATTCCCTGGTGGAGAACTTCGCCGGGCGGCTCTGCTTGATCTTCATCGATGTTTTTGCCACAGTTTTCCCTCCTTACTTCGCAAATGGGGCGCCCATGAGCGTCAAGAGCTCGCGGGACTCCTCGTCGGTTTTCGCAGTGGTGACAAAGCAGATGTCCATGCCCCGGACCTTGTCGATCTTGTCGTAGTCGATCTCGGGGAAGATCAGCTGCTCCTTGAGGCCCATGTTGTAGTTGCCGCGCCCGTCGAAGCCGTTGGGGTTGATCCCACGGAAGTCGCGTACGCGGGGCAGGGCCACGGAGAACAGCCTGTCGACGAACTCATACATCCGGTCGCCGCGCAGGGTGACCTTTGCGCCGATGTTCATGCCTTCACGCAGCTTGAAGTTCGCCACGGATTTTTTCGCCTTGCAGATGACCGGGCGCTGGCCCGTGATCTTGGAAAGGTCAGAAACGATTGCGTCGATGATCTTGGGATTGTCCCGCGCCTCGCCGCAGCCGATATTGATGACGACCTTATCAAGCTTGGGGATCTGCATGACAGATTTATAGCTGAATTTCTTCATCAGCGCGGGAGCGATCTCGCCCACGTACTGGTCCTTGAGTCGTGCCATGATTTCTCCTCCTTACTTAAAAAGTTTCGCCACATTTCGGGTTTTTGCAGATACGTTCCTTCTTGCCGTCGTTGAGGACCTTGTGGGCAATCCGGGTGGGCTTGCCGCATTTGGGGCAGACGAGCATGACCTTGGAGGCGTACATGGCGCCCTCCGCCTTCACGATACCGCCGGGATCGCCCATTTTGCGGGGCTTGACGTGCTTGGTCATCATGTTGATGTGGTCGACGATGACCTTGCCCTCCTTGGGGGAGACCTCAAGAACCTTGCCCTGCTTGCCCTTGTCCTTGCCGGACAGAACGATGACTGTATCGCCCTTTTTGACGTGAAGCTTATTCACTTTTGAGCACCTCCATTACAGCACCTCGGGAGCGAGGCTTAAAATCTTGAGGTACTCCTTTTCGCGGAGTTCCCTCGCAACCGGTCCAAAGATACGGGTACCTCTGGGGTTTTTATCTTCTCTGATGATGACCGCAGCGTTCTCGTCGAAGCGGATATAGGTCCCGTCGTCGCGGCGGATCCCCTTAGCGGAACGAACGATTACCGCCTTGACCACGTCGCCCTTTTTCACCTGACCGCCGGGCGCGGCCTTCTTGACGGAAGCCACGACCACATCGCCAATGTTGGCGTATCTCCTGCGGGAGCCGCCGAGCACGCGGATGCACATGAGTTCCTTCGCACCGGTGTTGTCGGCTACTTTGAGATAGGTCTGCATCTGTATCACAGAGCGTTCCTCCTTTCAATCGGACTGTCGGAAAAGACCGTCCGGATGTTATTTCGCCTTCTCGATGATTTCGGTGACCCTCCACCGTTTATCCTTGGACAGGGGGCGGGTCTCCATGATCTTGACCTTGTCGCCAACGCCGCACGCGTTCTCTTCGTCGTGCGCCTTGAACTTCACGGTGCGCTTGATGATCTTCTTGTAAAGGGGATGTTTGACGTTGTCCTGGATGGCGACGACGACCGTCTTATCCATCTTATCGCTGACAACCGTGCCGACACGGGTCTTGCGGAGATTTCTTTCGCTCATTTACCTTCGTCCTCCCTTCCGCTTACTGCGCGCTCTTAAGCTCGTTGGCCCGGATCTGGGTCTTCACCCGCGCGATGTCCTTCTTGACGATGTTCAGGCGCATCGGGTTATCGAGCTGGTTGATCGCGTGCTGGAAACGAAGGTTGAAAAGCTCGGCTTTGAGGTCGTTGAGCTTCTCCTGAAGCTCCTTGTCAGACAGTTCCCTGATCTCAGTTGCCTTCATTACTCTTCACTCCCCTTTTCCTCAGTCTCTTTGGCAACGAACTTGCACTTGATGGGCAGCTTGTGCGCGGCAAGACGCATTGCCTCACGGGCCAGGTCCTCGGGCACGCCGCCGATTTCAAACATCACGCGGCCGGGCTTGACGACTGCGACCCAGTACTCGGGGCTTCCTTTACCGGAACCCATGCGGGTCTCGGCCGGTTTTTCGGTGATCGGCTTATCCGGGAAAATCTTGATCCAGACCTGGCCGCCGCGCTTGATGTAGCGGGTCATGGCGATACGGGCGGCCTCGATCTGGTTGGAGGTGACCCACGCCGGCTCAAGCGCCTGCAGGCCGAAATCTCCGTAAGTGACGGTGTTGCCGCGCAGGGCCTTGCCCTTGAGGCGGCCGCGCTGAACACGGCGGTATTTCACACGTTTTGGCAGCAGCATTACTGTTTGCCTCCTTCCCTCTGGGGACGGTCATCCCTGCGGGGCCTCTTGGCATCCCCGAGAACCTCTCCGGCGTAGATCCATACCTTGACGCCGATTCTTCCGTAGGTGGTGTTCGCCTCGGCAAAGCCGTAGTCGATGTCGGCGCGGATGGTCTGCAGGGGGATGGTGCCCTCATGGTAGTGCTCGGTCCTCGCGATCTCGGCGCCGCCCAGACGGCCGGACACCTGGATCTTGATGCCGCGGGCGCCGAACTTCATCGCGCGTCCGATCGACTGCTTCATGGCGCGGCGGAAGGAGACGCGGGCTTCCAGCTGGGCGGCGATCGACTCGGCCACGAGCTGGGCGTTCTTGTCGGGGGACTTGACCTCGACGACGTTGATGAAGACCTGGCGCTTGTCGGCCGCGGCCTTGCCCTTGTTGATCATCTCGTCGCACTGGCGGCGGATCTTCTCGATCTCGGCGCCGCCCCTGCCGATGACGATGCCCGGGCGGGAGCAGTGGATGTGGATGCGCACCTTGGTGGCGTCGCGCTCGATTTCAATGCGGGGGATTCCTGCATCGTAAAGGGTTTTCTTTAAGAACTTGCGGAGCTTATAATCCTCGACAAGGATATCGCCGAAAGCATCGTCCTTAGCAAACCAGCGGGAATCCCAATCCTTAATAACTCCGACACGAAGGCCGTGCGGATTCACTTTTTGGCCCATAGTTTACCTCCTCTTTCAGCGTTATTCTTGTTCTTTGACGGTGATGAAGACGTGGGACGTCCTCTTGAGTACGCGGAACGCCCTGCCCTGCGCGCGGGGGCGGATCCGTTTCATCGTCGGGCCGGGGGTGACGTAGCACTCGGACACGTACAGGTTGTTCCTGTCCATGTTGAAATTGTTCTCGGCATTTGCCACGGCCGACTTCAGCAGCTTCTCCAACGGCTCGCAAGCGGCCTTGGGGGTCTGCCGGAGAATCGCCATCGCCTGGTCGGCGGGCTTGTTGCGGATAAGATCAAGCACGATCTGCACCTTGCGAGGCGCGATGCGGGCATGTCTCAGCGAAGCTCTTGCTTCCATGGTTGAGTTCCTCCTTTCGGCCTCGTTTTAGTTGCTCTTCCTGGCGCCGGCGTGTCCGCGGTAGGTCCTGGTGGGGGCAAACTCGCCGAGCTTGTGCCCAACCATGTCCTCGGTCACATAAACCGGCACGTGCTTGCGGCCGTCGTGGACCGCGAAGGTGTGCCCGACAAAATCGGGGAATATCGTCGAAGCGCGGCTCCAGGTCTTGAGGACCTGCTTTTTCTCGCCGCTCTCGTTCATCTTGCGGACCCTCTCCAGCAGAACGGGCTGAACGTACGGTCCCTTTTTAATGCTTCTACCCATGAATATTTCCTCCTTTCAGCCCGTCTTACTTCGCGTTGCGGCGCTTGACAATAAACTTGTCGGAGCGGTTGTGTTTGGCGCGGGTCTTGTAACCCAGCGCGGGCTTGCCCCAAGGGGTGACCGGGCCCGGACGTCCGACCGGGCTCTTGCCCTCGCCGCCGCCGTGCGGGTGGTCGCAGGGGTTCATGACGGAGCCGCGGACGGTCGGGCGCCAGCCCATGTGGCGGCGGCGGCCGGCCTTGCCGTAGTTGACGTTCTCGAAATCGATGTTGCCGACCTGGCCGATCGTGGCCACGCAGATCTCGGGGATGTTGCGAAGCTCTCCGGAGGGCAGGCGGACGAGCGCCATGCCGTTTTCCTTCGCCATCAGCTGGGCCATGACGCCGGCCGAACGCGCCAGCTGCGCGCCCTTGCCCGGGTAAAGCTCGATGTTGTGGATGAAGGTACCGGTCGGGATGTTCATCATCGGCAGCGAGTTGCCCGGCTTGATGTCCGCCTTGGCGCCGGAGACCACCGTGTCGCCGACCTTGAGGCCGTTGGGCGCGATGATGTAGCGCTTCTCGCCGTCCTCGTACTGGACGAGCGCGATGTGGGCGGTGCGGTTGGGGTCATACTCGAGCGTCAGGACCTTGGCCGGGATATCGGCCTTGTCGCGCTTGAAATCGATGATGCGGTATTTCCGGCGGTTGCCGCCGCCGCGGTGGCGGACGGTGATCCTGCCGTTGCTGTTGCGTCCGGAGTGCTTCTTGACAGGCTCAAGCAGGCTCTTTTCCGGAGCGACCTTGCTCAACTCGCTGTAGTCGGTGACAGTCATCTGCCGGCGACTGGGCGTAGTGGGCTTATAGCTCTTAATAGCCATTCGGTTTCACTCTCCTCATTTTAGTTAGCGGGGCAGAGAACCCCATACGCGGCGCAAGGCGCCATTAGAGCATGGTATCGAAGAACTCGATCGTCTTCGAACCCTCGGTCAGCGTCACGATCGCCTTCTTGAAGGAAGGGGTGTAGCCCTGGTTGCGGCCCATCCGTTTCAGACGGCCGCGGCAGCTGATCGTGTTGACCGACGACACCTTGGCGCCGGGGAACAGCGTCTCGACGGCCTTGGCGATTTCAATCTTGTTGGCGTCCTTGGCGACCCGGAAGGTGTACTTCCGAAGCTGCACGTTCGCCATCGAAGCCTCGGTGATGACCGGACGGAGGATAATGTCCTGCGGAGCTTTCATTATGCGTACACCTCCTCGAGTTTGGCGACGGCGTCTTTCGCGACGATGAACTTGTCGCAGTTGACGATGTCGTAGACGTTGAGCGTGTTGACCAGCGCGGTCTTGACGCCCGGAATGTTGGAAGCGGATTTGATGAACTGGTCGTTCTTGTCGCCCATGACGATGAGCGCCTTCTTTTCCGCGCCGAGCGCCTTGAGCATATCGACCACCGGGCGGGTCTTGTAGCCGTCGACGGTGATCTGGTCGACCACGATCAGGTCGTTCGTGAGGACCTTGTCGGAGAAGACCGATTTGATCGCCAGGCGGCGGGTCTTCTTGTTGAGGGAGTAGCTGTAGTCGCGCGGCTTGGGGCCGAGCGCGATGCCGCCCTTGCGCCACTGGGGAGCGCGGATGGAGCCCTGGCGCGCGTGGCCGGTGCCCTTCTGCCTCCAGGGCTTCTTGCCGCCGCCGGTAACCTCGGTGCGGGTCAGGGTCGACTGAGTGCCCTGGCGCTGGTTGGCCAGATAATTCACGACGCACGCGTGCACGACCGCCTGATTGGGGGTGATGCCGAAGACGGCGTCGGAAAGCTCGATCTCAGAAACGGCTTTGCCGGCCATATCATAAACTTGAACCTTTGGCATTGTGTGTGTCCTCCTTCCCTTACGCCTTGACGCTATCGGTGATGCAGACCACGCCGCCCTTGGCGCCGGGGATCGCACCTCTGATCGCGATGAGATTGTTTTCCGCGTCCACCTTGACGACCGCAAGGTTCTGGACGGTGACGTGTTCGTCACCCATGTGGCCCGGGAGGCCCTTGCCCTTAAAGACGCGGGACGGGGACGAGCAGGCGCCGTTGGAGCCGGCGTGGCGTCCGACGGGACCGGAGCCGTGGGTCGCTTTGAGGGTGTGGTTGCCGAACCGCTTGACGGTGCCGGCGTAGCCCTTGCCCTTCGAGGTGCCCGCGACATCCACCGCGTCTCCCGCGGCGAAGGCGTCGGCCTTGATGATGTCGCCGACGTTTAAGGACGAGCAGTCCTCCAGACGGAACTCCTTGAGGGTGCGCTTCTGCGCGACGTCAGCCTTCGCGAAGTGTCCCTTGAGCGGTTTGTTGATCGCCTTGTCCGAGATGTCGCCATAACCGATCTGCACGGCTTCATAGCCGTCGTTTTCGATTGTCTTCTTCTGGACGACAACGCAGGGGCCGGCCTCAACGACGGTCACGGGGATCACTTTTCCGTTCTCGTCAAAAAGCTGGGTCATGCCGATCTTTTTGCCTACGATGCACTTTTGCATACCTTTCTTACCTCCTGAAGGTTATTGGTCGGCTCTCGCCGACTTGACCTGACGGCGGATCCGTCGTCGGGGTTTCGCGCGGCTTAGAGCTTGATTTCAATCTCCACGCCGGCGGGGAGTTCGAGTCCCGTGAGCGCCTCGACCGTCTTGTTCGAGGGACGCAGGATGTCGATGAGCCGTTTGTGGGTCCTCATCTCGAACTGCTCGCGGCTGTCCTTATACTTGTGGACGGCGCGCAGGATGGTGACGATTTCCTTCTCGGTCGGCAGGGGGATCGGACCGGAAACGCGGGCGCCGGTGCGCTTTGCCGTTTCCACAATCTTCTCCGCCGATGCATCGACGAGCTGGTGATCGTAACCTTTGAGCCTGATTCTGATTTTCTCCTTGACTGCCACTGAAGATCGCCTCCTTAATGTTTTCTGACGACACTTCACATACCGAATCGCTCTGTACACCCCTCCGGGTGTTTCGCGGGCGGGCATACAAAAAATCCGGTAAACCTTCCAGTTTAGCCGGACTTCATACCGCCCGCGGCCAAAAGCCGCCGCGCCGCGCAAAATGCCTCTGGAGGCGCATTGCGCACGCTTTCATCAGTATTAAAGTCGCCCGGTTTGAAATCGGACATACTCCGCGGAAATTCCCCGCCTCAAAGGGCGGCCACCTCCCGCATCATCGCATATCTGTGCAGTCACGCTCGATTATAATACCACAACCCCCGTCACAATGCAAGTATTTTTAGAGAAAAATTCGTAAAAAGCTCCAAAAAATTTTTGCGGTTAGGCTGCCGTTAAAATACCCTCTCCAGGGAAGTTTTCCCGATCCCCCGGCGGCTTATGCGGGCGCCCCGGGGCGAAAAAAGAGGGGCGGCTCCGCCGCCCCTCTTTTGAGGGAAGCTTTAAAACTCCGGGCCCTTGTTTTCCGGCTGCTGCGGCGCCTCCGGCGCGGCGGGCGGGGCCTTGGGGCTGCTCGCGGGCATCGCGGCGTAATTGATGCCGGCTCCCTGCGCGGCCGAAAGGCTCGCGAGGTAGGCCTTCTTCTGCTGGCTCGACCCGACGAGGTAGAGGATCGGCAGGACGACGCCGCCCACGAGGCTCACCAGCCCGTTCAGCGAGAAGACGCCGCCCGAGAAGAGCATGCCGATCACGCCGAGGATGAGCAGCACGATTCCCCACGCCATGAAGAAGCCGCTCTTCTCCGGACGGGAGCTGCGACTCAGCCCCATGATGCCCGCGATGGCGCGCGGGATGGCGGCGATCGCCGCGAAGAGGATCATGACCGCGCTGATCACGGCGAAGACGCCGCCCATCACCGACTGGAACTCCTCGTCCTGCATGAGCTCATAGAACTGCTCCGGGTCGTCGATGCCCGCCTGCGCCGCGAAGGAGGGGTCCTCCATCGCGATCTCCATGATCATGCTCGTAAAACCGCTCGAGCTGCCGCCCAGCTCCTTCTGGACGTCCATCGAGATCATGCCCGCGGACACCAGCCCGAGCACCGCGAAGACGATCAGCAAAATCGCCGTCACCTTGAGCAGCGTGTTCTGATAGGTCATTTCCATGTTCTTACCCCCGTTTGCTGTTTATTCCGGCGCGCGCCGGGAAATTCGGATTGGGATCAGTACGCCCGGCCCCAGATGATCGAGGTTGTGGCGGGCCTGCCGCAGATCGGGCAGACGTCGCCGATCCGCTCCTGCTCGAAGGGCATGCAGCGGGAGGTGAGCCCCGCCTCCTCCTTGACGCGCAGCTCGCACGCCTCGTCGCCGCACCACATCGTCTTGAAGAAGCCGCTCTTTTCCGCCGCCAGCGCCTTGAGCTCGTCGAAGGTCCGGGCGGTCCAGGTGCGCGCCTCGCGGTTGGCAAGCGCCTTCTGGTAGAGGCCGTCGTGCACCGCGCGCAGCAGCTCGGGCACCTTCGCCTCCAGTTCGTCGAGGGAGACGACCGTTTTCTCGCGGTTGTCGCGCCGCACGAGCACGCACTGGTTCTGCTCGATGTCGCGCGGGCCGATCTCCAGCCGGAGCGGCACGCCCTTCATCTCGTACTCCGCGAACTTCCAGCCCGCCGAGTTGTCGCTGTCGTCCATCTTCGCGCGGCAGAAGAATTTCAGCTTTTCGGTGATCTCCCCCGCCTTTTCGAGGACGCCCTCCTTGTGCTGGGCGACCGGCACGACGATCACCTGGACCGGCGCGATGGCGGGCGGCAGCACCAGCCCGTCATTGTCGCCGTGGGTCATGATGATCGCGCCGATGATGCGGGTCGACATCCCCCACGAGGTCTGGTGCGGGTACTGGGGCTTGTTGTCGCGGCCCTGGAAGGTGATGTCGAACGCGCGGGCGAACCCGTCGCCGAAATAGTGGGAGGTGCCCGACTGGAGCGCCTTGCCGTCGTGCATCATCGCCTCGATCGTATAGGTGGCTTCCGCGCCCGCGAACTGCTCCTTTTTGGTCTTGCGGCCCTTGGTGACGGGGATCGCGAGGCTCTCCTCGCAGAAGTCGGCGTAGACGTTCAGCATCCGCTCGGTTTCCGCCATCGCCTCCTCGGCCGTCTCGTGCATCGTGTGGCCCTCCTGCCACCAGAACTCGCAGGTGCGCAGGAAGGGGCGGGTGGTCTTCTCCCACCGCACGACCGAGCACCACTGGTTGTAGAGCTTGGGCAGGTCGCGGTAGGAGTGGATGATGTTCGCGTAGTGCTCGCAGAAGAGGGTCTCGGAGGTCGGGCGCACGCAGAGGCGCTCGGTGAGCTTCTCCTCGCCGCCGTGGGTCACCCACGCCACCTCGGGCGCGAAGCCCTCGACATGGTCCTTCTCCTTCTGGAGCAGGCCCTCGGGGATGAACATCGGCATCATGACGTTTTCATGCCCCGTCGCCTTGAAGCGGCCGTCGAGGTCGCGCTGGATGTTCTCCCAGATCGCGCAGCCGTAGGGGCGCACGACCGTGCAGCCGCGCACCGACGAATAGTCCGCCAGGTCGGCCTTTTTAACGATGTCGGTGTACCATTTCGCGAAGTCCTCCTCCATCGAGGTGATCGCTTCCACCATCTTTTTCTTGTCCGCCATAAAGCATGTTCTCCTTCGGCGTCCCGCGGGGCGCCCCAAAATATGATCGGCGGCCCGGGGCCGCCGCGGCATTACCCTTGTATCATAACGAATTTTCGCGCGAATTGCAAGGCCCGGCCTTCCCCGCCCGCCGGTTTCCCGCCCCGGCTTCCCCGGGAACCGCAAAACAGGCCGCCGTCCGCAGGACGGCGGCCTTCCGCGCTCCGGTCACTTGCGCTTGCCGAGCAGGCGCAGCAGATAGAGGAAAAGGTTGATGAAGTCGAGATAGAGGTTGAGCGCCGAATAGATCGAAACCTTTTCCAGCATCTCCGCGTCGCCCTCGAAGGCGTGGTAGTAGTCCTTGACCTTCTTGGAGTCGTAGGTGGTGACGCCGAGGAAGATCGCGACGCCGATAAAGCAGATCGCCGTCTCGAAGCCCTCGAGCCCGAGGAAGAGGTTGACGACCCCCATGAGCAGCAGCGCGAGCAGGCCGAAGAGGATAAGCGGCGCGAAGCCGGAGACGTCGCGCTTGGTGATGAGGCCCGCCGCGGCCATCACGCCGAAGAAGACGGACACGACGCCGAAGACGAAGATCGCGCTGCCCGCGTCGTAGAGGAGCAGGAGCGGCGAGAGCGCGATGCCGGTGAGCACCGAATAGCAGAGGAAGATCACCCGCGCGGTGGTCACCGAATACTTCCGGATGCGGGAGGTGAGGTAGAAGACGAGCGCGAGCTTGCCGATCAGCAGCGCGAAGGGCAGCCAGGGGGTGATAAAGAAAAGCAGCACCATCCGGGTCGCGTAGAGCAAAAAGGAGGTGACGAAGGTGAGCAGGAGTCCCAAAAACATCCAGCCGTAGGTTTTGGCCACATGCCGGTAGAGGGGGGTCTGCACCTGCTGGCGGACCGCGTCGAGGTCGGCGCCGTCCTGGAAGCCGCCGTAGCTGTTCTCGTTCATCCGGGTTCATCCTTTCCTAATAATGTGAAAAAATAAAATCCCCGCCGTCCCGGCGGGGATTCCGAAACGCGTCAGTTGGCGTGGTCTTCGATATATTTGACGATGTCGCCGACGGTCTTGATGTTCTCGATCTCCTCGTCGGGGATCTCGCAGTCGAACTCCTCCTCGAGGGACATGACCAGGTCGACGATGTCCAGCGAGTCGGCGCCCAGGTCGCTCTGGATGTTGGCCTCCATTGTGACAACGTCTTCCTCGACGTCCAGCTGGTCCACGAGAAGCTCTCTGACTTTTTCAAATACCATGATTGTTTCCTCCTATAATTCGTTCTATCGGTACCTCGTATGATCTGACGGAAGGGGCCGCCGTGGGCGGACCCGCCTTGCTAACGACAACTATCATACCCGTTTTGCCACGGTTTGGCAATAGGTATTTGCACATATTTTGTCGGGTTTTCCAATTTGCATTTGGCCAGGCCACACAAACTTTGGAAAAGCCCCCGCGGCGGCTGTTTCCCGCCCGCGCACAGGCGTCTATTTCATGAGCGCGAAGGTGATCTCGGCGCTCGCGGCGCGCTCGCCGCCGACCGTCGCGGTCCCCTTGCCCATGCCGAAGTTACCGCGCACCCGCAGCATCTCCACCTCGAGGCGGAGCGTGTCGCCCGGGAGCACCTGCCGGCGGAACTTCGCCTTGTCGATGCCCGCGAAGAAGGCGATCTTGCCCTGGTTCTCCGGCATCGACAGCGCGCACACCGCGCCCGCCTGCGCAAGCATCTCGATGATCAGCACGCCCGGCGTGACGGGATGTCCGGGGAAGTGCCCCTGAAACCAGAAGGAATCGGGGCTGATAAACTTTGTGGCCACCACCCGCTTGCCGACCTCCAGCTCCTCGACCTCGTCGATGAGCAGGAAGGGATCGCGGTGGGGGATGATCTCCATGATCTGTTCCTTATTATAGAGCGCCATTCGATCACCCCTCGTATTTTTTGAAGAGCAGGCTCGCGTTGTGCCCGCCGAAGCCCAGCGAATTGGACAGCGCGTACCGGATGTCCGCCCTGCGCGCGCCCTCGGTCACATAGTCGAGGTCGCAGTCCTCGTCGGGGACCCTGTAGCCGATCGTCGGCGGCATGACGCCGTCCCGCAGGGCGAGCGCCGTGGCGATCGTCTCGACGCCGCCCGCCGCGCCGAGCATGTGCCCGGTCACCGACTTGGTCGAGCTGACCCCCAGCTTGTAGGCGTGTTCGCCGAACGCCGCCTTGATCGCGAGCGTCTCGCACTTCTCGTTGAGCTGGGTGGAGGTGCCGTGGGCGTTGATATAGCCGACCTGCTCGGGGGAAACGCCGCCGTCCGCCATCGCGTTCATCATCGCGTGCGCCGCGCCCTCGCCGTCGGGGGAGGGCCCGGTGATGTGGTGGGCGTCGTCGGTCGCGCCGTAGCCCACGACCTCGGCGATGATGTTCGCGCCGCGGCGGCGGGCGTGCTCGAGCTCCTCAAGCAGCACGAGCCCCGCGCCCTCGCCCATCACGAAGCCGCTGCGCTCCTTGTCGAAGGGGATCGACAGCCGGTCGCAGTCCTCCGACTCGGTCAGGGTGTTCATGTTGGAAAATCCCGCGACCGCGACCTCGGTGATCGGCGCCTCCGCGCCGCCCGCGATCGCCAGGTCGAGATAACCGTACTTGATCTTGCGGAACGCCTCGCCGATCGAATGGGAGCCGGTCGCGCAGGCGGTGACCACCGCGAAGTTGTCCCCCTTGAAGCCGTATTCGATCGCGATCTGGCCCGCGGCCATGTTGGAGATCATCATCGGCACCATGAAGACGCTCACGCGGTCGGGGCCCTTTTCAAGGAACTTCTGGTGCTCGGCCAGCGTGGTCTGGAACCCGCCGATACCGCTGCCCACGATGACGCCGGCGCGGAAGGGGTCGATGCCGCTCAGGTCCCCCGCGCCCTCGACGACCTGCTTCGCGGCGGCCATCGCAAACTGGGTGTAGCGGTCCATGCGGCGGGCCTCCTTCTTGTTGAGCCCCTGCGCGACGGGATCCCAGCCGTCGATCTCGGCCGCGCATTTGACCTTGATGCGGGAGGTGTCGAAGGAGGTGATCGGCCTGAAGCCGTGGCGGCCCTGCACCACGTTCCGCCAGAAATCGGCTGTGTTCATGCCGACGGGGGAAACGACCCCCGTCGAGGTGATTACGACTCGTTTCATATCTAAATACTCCTGTTTTTCAAAATGTCACTGGCCCATGCCGCCGTCGACGACGAGCACCTGCCCGGTGATGTAACCGGCCGCGTCGCTTGCCAGAAACGCCACCGCGTTCGCCACGTCCTCCGGCTGGCCCATCCTCTTGAGCGCCACGCCGCCGAGGATCGCCTCCTTTGCCTTGTCGGAGAGCTTGGCGGTCATGTCGGTCTGGATAAAGCCGGGGGCCACCGCGTTCACGGTGATGCCGCGCCCGCCGAGCTCCTTGGCCGCCGTCTTGGTCATGCCCACGATCGCCGCCTTGGAGGCGGAATAGTTGAGCTGCCCCGCGTTGCCGTAGAGTCCCGACACCGACGCCATGCTGACGATGCGGCCCGAACGCTGCTTCATCATCACCGGCGTGACGTGCCGGATCATATTGAAAACGCCCTTCTGGTTGACGTTCACGACGCTGTCGTACTGGTCCTCGCTCATGCGGGCGATCAGGCCGTCGCGGGTGATGCCCGCGTTGTTGACGAGCACGTCGACCGAGCCGAACCGCTCCTGCACGGCCTTCACCATCTCCGCGCACGCGTCGAATTTGGACACGTCCGCGACGAAGCACTCCGCCTCGACGCCCCTTGCGCGGCATTCCTCCGCGACCGCCTGCGCCTGCGGCAGCAGGCTTTCGAGGCAGTTGACCGCAATATTGAAGCCGTCCTCCGCCAGTTTCAGCGAGATCGCCCGGCCGATGCCGGTGCCGCCGCCGGTGATTACCGCCGTCTTATTCAATGGTGATACCCCTTTCCGTAAGCAAGTTGCGGAGGAGATGCTCCCCCTGTGCCATCAGGTTTTCCACGATCTCCCTGGCGGGCGCGGCGCCCTTCACGAGCCCCGAAATCTGCCCCGCCATAAAGGTGCCCTCCTCGAGGTTGCCGTCCTGCACCGCCTTGCGCAGGCTGCCGGCCGCCATCCGTTCGAATTCCTCCCGGCTGACCTCCTCGTGCTCGAGCTTGGCGAGCTTCCGTGTAAACTTGGTCTTGAGCGACCGGATGGGCGCGCCGCCCTCCCGTCCGGTGACGATCGTGTCGGTGTCCTTGGCCCCGGCGACGAGCTCCTTATACTTGGCGCAGGCCGGGCTCTCGTCGGCGCAGACGAAGATGGTGCCGCACTGCACCCCCTGCGCGCCGAGCGCGATGGCCGCGGCCACGCCGCGCCCGTCCGCGATGCCGCCCGCCGCGACGACCGGCACGCTCACCGCGTCCACGACCTGCGGCACGAGGCACATGGTGGTCAGCTCGCCGATGTGGCCGCCCGATTCGGTGCCCTCCGCCACGACCGCGTCGGCGCCCGCGCGCTCCATCCGCCTGGCCATCCCCGCCGAGGCGACCACCGGGATCACCTTGATGCCCGCGGCCTTCCACGCCTCCATGTACTTGCCGGGGTTGCCCGCGCCCGTCGTGACGACCGCGACCTTCTGTTCGGCGCAGATGCGCGCCACATCGTCCGCGAAGGGGCTCATGAGCATGACGTTCACGCCGAAGGGCCTGTCGGTGAGGGACTTCGCTTCCCGGATCATCGCCTCGACCACCTCGCCGGGCGCGGCCGCCGCGCCGATGAGCCCGAGGCCGCCGGCGTTGGATACCGCCGCCGCCAGCTTTGCGTCGGCCACCCACGCCATGCCGCCCTGGAAGACGGGATAGCGGATGCCGAGCAGTTCGGTAATTCTTGTTTTCAGCATTGGTTTTCTCCTCCACGTAAGACTGTGGGGCCGCGCCCCTCCGGCGCCGCCCATGGCGTCCGCCGCTTCATCTCTATGATAATCGCGCCTCACGCGCGCGTCCAGCAGGATTTTGCAGATTTTTTACCAGGTGAAGACCGCCCCGCCGTAGGTGAGCCCCGCGCCGAAGCCCGCGATGCCGACCTTGTCGCCGCGGCGGAGCCTGCCGCTCCGGTTCAGCTCATCAAGCGCGATGGCTGCCGAGGCGGACGAGGTGTTGCCCGTGTGGTCGATCGTCATGAACGCCTTTTCCATCGGCAGGCCGAGGTTTTTCATCGCCGTCTGGACGATGCGCACGTTGGCCTGGTGCGGCACGATCCAGTCGAGCTCTCCGGAGGTGATCCCCGCCCGCGCGCAGGCGGTGTTGATCGCCTGCGGCATCATTTTGGTCGCGAACTTGTAGATCTCGCGCCCGCCCATGACCATCTGCCCGGGCAGCTCGGGACGGGTGTAGACCTCATCCGGCTCGGGCGGGTTGGTGGTCCAGGGGGAGGCGGGCGGCGGGTTCTTGCAGAACATCAGCCCGTAGCCGGAGCCGTCCGCGCCGACCATCGCGCCGTACATGGCGTTTTCCTCCGCCCTGATCACGCAGGCGCCCGCGCCGTCGCCGAAGAGCACGCAGGTGCTGCGGTCGGCGTAGTTGGTGAGGCGGGAGAGCATCTCCGTGCTCACGACGAGCACCGTGTCGACGCCGTCGCCGGTGGCGAGATAGCGCCGCGCCATGTCCACCGCGTAGACGAACGCCGCGCAGGCGCAGTTGACGTCGATGCACATCGCGTTTTTCGCGCCGATCTCCTGTTGGATGCAGCAGCTCATCGAGGGGGTCGCGAAATCGGCGGTGACCGTCGTGACCAGCACCAGCCCGATCTCCGCGGGGTCGATGCCCGCGTCGTCGATCGCGGCCCTGGCCGCCCGCGCGCCCATCCGCCAGGTGGTCTCGCCGTTGGCGATGTGGCGGGTGACGATGCCCGTGCGCGGACGGATCCATTCGTCCGAGGTGTCCACGATCTTGGCGTACTCGCCGTTGTCGACCGTCAGGGGCGGCAGATAGCTGCCCGTACCGCAAAATCTGATTCCTGTCATGGCGTCTCCTCATTATCGTTTTTACATTTTGCCTATTGCATCATGAATTTCTTTGTGCTATAATGGGCAAAAATGTAACAGTTGTTATATTTCGATTGTTATCATACCGTCAACCGGGCCAATTTGTCAACTATTAATTTGTGAATATTTTCTTTTTTTGCCCGGACACGGTCAACTTTTATAGGAATGAGGGGTTATTGATGTCGAAGTTAGCTTTTGTATTCAGCGGCCAGGGCTCCCAGTACCCGGGCATGGGCAAGGAGCTGTACGACAGCTTTGAGTCGGTCCGCAACGTCTATGAGTGCGGCAGCGACGTGCTCGGGTTCGACCTGGCGAAGGTCACCTTCGAAGGCGACGCCGAAACCCTCGCGCAGACGAAGATTTCCCAACCCGCTATTTTTGCCGTTTCGATGGCCGCCTATTCGGTCGTCTCCCAGATGTGCGAGCCCTCCGCCGTGGCGGGCCACTCGCTGGGCGAATACGCCGCGCTGACCGCGGCGGGCGCCTTCTCGCTCGAGGACGGCTTCCGGATGATCGCCGCGCGCGGAATCGCGATGCAGCGCGCCGCCGACAAGAACCCCGGCAGCATGTACGCGATCCTCGGCAGCGACGAGCGGACGATCGCCCGCGTCTGCAAGGAGACCCCCGGCTACGTCCTGCCCGTCAACTACAACAACGCCACCCAGACGGTCATCGCGGGTGAAAACGCCGCCGCCGAGGCCGCCGCCAACGCGCTTGCCGAGATGGGCTACAAGGCCAAGAAGCTGGCGGTGTCCAGCGCCTTCCACTCCAAGCTGATGGCCTCCGCCGCGCAAGAGTTCTCCGAGGCGATCGCGGACGTCGCCTTCCACCCGCTGGCGATCCCCTTCTATTCCAACATCACCGGCCGGCAGATCCATCCGGACGCCGACCTGCGCCAGTACCTCATCCAGCACCTCGTCTCCCCCGTGCACTTCCACGAGGAGGTCTCCGACATGGTGGCCGACGGCGTCGACATGTTCATCGAGCTCGGCCCCAACAAGGTGCTCACCTCCCTTATCAAACGCGGCTTCAAGCAGGTCAGCGCCTGCAACATCGAGAAGCCCAGCGCGGTCGAAAAGCTGCGCGAAACCCTGTAATTCCCGACAATTGATATAAGGAGCCCGGGCCCTATGAAACGGTATGCTTTGATCGGACACCCGCTCGGACATTCGCTCTCCCCCGAGATCCACCGGCGCCTCTTCGCGCTGGAGGGCCTCGACGCGGACTACGCGCTTCTCGATATTCCTCCCGAGGAGCTCGCGTCCCGGGCGGATACCCTGCGGGAACTCGCCGCCTTCAACGTGACGATCCCCCACAAGCGCGCCGTCATCCCCCTGCTCGACTCCCTCGGCGATGCCGCGCGCCTCTTTGGCGCGGTCAACGCCGTGCATAATGCGGACGGCCGCCTGGTCGGTGACAACACCGACTGTGGCGGCTTTCTGCGCGCCCTGGGCGCGCACGGCGTCGCCATCGCGGGCGACATCTGCGTGCTCGGCGCGGGCGGGGTGGGGCGGATGTTCGCCCTCGAATGCACGCGGCAGGGCGCGCGGGTGACCGTGGCCGTGCGGGAGAGCGGGCGCGAAAGGGCGTCCGAGCTTGCGCGCGAGGCGCGGGAAAAGCTTGGGGCGGAGCTTTCGGTGCGCGGCATCGACGCCATCGACGGCCGCTTTTCGCTGCTCATCAACGGCACCCCCGTGGGCATGTACCCGAACACGGACGCCTGCCCGGTGCCGCCCGACCTCCTCGACGGGGTGGACACCGTCTTCGACTGCGTCTACAACCCCTCCGAGACGCTGCTCCTGCGCCATGCGCGCGAACGCGGCGTCAAGGCGGTCGGCGGCATGGATATGCTTGTCTGGCAGGCGGCGATCGCCCACGAGGTCTGGCATGGCACCCGGTTTTCCGACCGCGCCGTGGGAAGGATCGTCGAGGAGATGGCCGCGTACCTGCTGCTGAAGGAGCAAACGCCATGAACAACATCATCCTCTGCGGCTTCATGGGCTGCGGCAAGACGACCGTGGGCACCCTGCTCGCCCGGCGGCTCGGGATGGAGTACGCCGACCTCGACGCCGAGATCGAGGCGGAGGCGGGCATGGCGATCCCCGCCATCTTCGCCGAATACGGCGAGGCGCGTTTCCGCGACCTCGAGCACGAGGCGGTCAGGGCCCTCGCGGGCCGCGCGGACTGCGTCGTCTCGACGGGAGGCGGCGCGCTGACCTACCCGCGCAACCGGGAAGCCCTCTCCCCGCGCGACCTCGTCGTCTTTCTCGACGCGCCGTTCGACGCCTGCCTGGAGCGCATCCGCGGCAGCGACCGGCCGATCGTGCGGCGCAGCTCCCCGGAGGAGCTGCGGGCCCTCTTCGACGCCCGCCGCCCCGCCTATCTCGCCGCCGCAAACGCCGTCGCGGACGCGTCCGCCGGGCCTGAAGCGGTCGCGGAGGCGGTCGCGCGCATCCGCGCGGAGCGGGGGCCGGCCCTCTGATTCCTCAACGAAAGAAGCGCCCGGCGCGTATGCGCCGGGCGCTTCTTTCGTTGAGGATCGGTTCGCCGGTTCAGGCTTCCATGAGGTCGGCGATGAACTGCTCGAACTCGGAAAGTATTTTTTCAAAGGGCTTCGCGGGTTCGTCGAGGTTGAGGCCGTAGAAGGGCGGCATCAGGATGCCCCGCTCCATGATCTCCTTCTGCAGTTCCTCGATGAAGACGCCGGTGCCCTCGACGAGCGCGTCGCCGTAGTCGAGGTCCTTGGGCGGGCCGCCCCAGTCGTCATTGTGGCTGGTCAGCGTGACGCCGCAGGTCGGGGAGCCGTTGCAGGAGAGCACCGCCACCGTCTGGTAGCCCATCTGCACGTAGCTCTCCATGTAGTCGACGTTGCGCACCGCGATCTGCCGGCAGAAGCGGCGGAAGCCGACGTTGTCGTAGAGGTTCTTGGTGTGCTGCCAGCGCTGGATGCCGAGGTAGAGCGTCTCGGGGCAGTCCATCTGCTGCATGCCGAGGTCGTATTTGTGCAGGATCTTGACCACGTCGAGGCTGAACCCGCCGTACCGCGCGAGGTCGCGCACCTTGTTGTTGGTGTTGAGCAGGCAGCTCGATACGAAGATGATCTTTTTACTCCGGGAATCCTCCCTTTGCAGTGACATACGGACCCTTCTTTCCAGATGTTATGGTTCTCCGCCGTATCCGGCGGTCAGAGCTTGAAATCGATGGTTTCGGTCCGCCCGCCGAACCGGAGCTCGCGGCGCGCGGGCGCCGTCTCGCAGACGATCTTTCCGCGGCGGACCACATAGAGGCATTCGCAGGTGAGGCGGACCGCGTCGAAGGGGGTGTCCGCGTCGAGCACCACGAAGTCGGCGGAGTTGCCCTCCTCGATGCCGTAATCCTCCAGGCACATCGTGCGGGCGGAATTGACGGTGATCATATCCAGCAGCCGGCCGATCTGGTCGTAGCCGCTGAGCTGCGCGGTGTGCATCAACAGGTTGGCCGCGCCGAGCATCGAGCCCTTGCCCATCGGGTACCAGGGGTCCATCAGGTCGTCGTGCCCGATGCAGACGTTGACCCCCGCCGCGAGCAGCTCGTCCACCCGCGTGCAGCCTCTCCTGCGGGGATAGCCGTCGGTCCGGTTCTGGAGCACCGAGTTGGGATAGGGGTTGGTGATGATGTTGAGGTTCGCCCGCTGCAAAACTCCCATCAGCTTGAAGGCGTAGTCGTTGTTGTAGTTGTGCATAGCGGTCGTGTGGCTGGCGGTCGCGCGGCCTTCCATGCCGCGCACGATCGCCTCGCGCGCCACCACCTCGACGAACCGCGACTGGTCGTCGGTGTTCTCGTCGCAGTGGATGTCCACGAGCGCCCCGTACTTCTCCGCGAGGTCGAAGGCGAACTTGACGTCCGCGACCCCGTCCTCCCGCGAGAACTCGATGTAGGGCAACCCACCGACCACGTCGCAGCCCATCCGCATCGCGCGGTCCATCAGGTCGGTCCCGCCCTCGAAGGTGAAGACGCAGTCCTGCGGGAAGGCGACGATCTGCAGGTCCACGAGGTCCTTCATTTCCTCGCGCACCTCGGCGAGCGCCTCCACGGTGAGCAGGCTGCGGTCGGTCGCGTCGGCGTGGGTGCGCATGCGCAGCACGCCGTTGGCAACCTCCCATTTGATCGCCTTGATCGCGTTTTCCTTGATGATCTCCTTGGTGAGCGTCTGCTTGCGCTCCCCCCAGATCTGGATGCCCTCCAGCAGGGTCCCGCTCATATTGTAGCGGGGATTTCCGACGCTCAGCGTGGCGTCGAGGTGCTGGTGGGGGTCGCAGAGGGGCGGAATCACGAGCCTTCCGCCCGCGTCGATCACCCGCGCGTCCTCGGGCGCGGCCAGCACGGCGGCGGGCGCGACGCGGTAAAATTTCCCCTCGCGGATGTGGATGCCATGCAGCGCGTCCCTGCCGCGCAGACGGGCGTTTTTGACGAACAGTTCTTCCCGCATCTTCTCTCCTCCTTACGCCTTGCGCGGCGAAAGCTTTTCGACCACATAGTAGACGACGGCGATCAGCAGGAAGGTCGGGACCGTGGCGCCGATGGTCGGGGCGACGTGGGGCAGGATGTTGAAGATCGCCACGCCGACAAGCCAGATCACAATCGCGCGGATGTTGAAGCCGTTTTTATACCAGTAGCTGGAGGAGGCGTTGTCCACCAGCAGCTGTTCCGCGTCGACCTGCTGCTTTTTGAGCAGGAAGTAGTCGACGAGCAGGATGGCGATCAGCGGCACGAAGATCGAGCCGACGATCGTAAGGAACTGGATGAAGTGGCCGATCAGGTTGGGGATGACTGCCACGCCGGTGATCGCGACGCCGCCGCCCACAATGATCTTCCACGGCTCGATCTTGGGGAAGACGTTGACGAAGGAGATCGCGGAGGAATAGAGGTTCATGACGTTGGTGGTGACGCTCGAAAGGATGATGATGAGCAGGGCGGGGACGCCCAGGCCGAGCGACACGAGCATCGAGGAGGGGTTGGGGTCGCCGGTCACGATCGAGGAGATCATGCCGACGAACATGAAGCCCGCCGCGCCCGCGAGGGACCCGATCAGCGTGCCCACGCTGGAGGAGGACTTGTTTTTCGCGTAGCGGGTGTAGTCGCACACCATCGGCCCCCATGCGAACGCGTTGGCCGCGAGCACGTCGATGCCGAGCATGATGGGCATCGGGCTCTCGGGGCGGAAGGCGGTGAGGTTGCTCCAGCCGTAGTTTTTGATCATGAGGTAGGCCGCGTAGATCGACAGCAGCGCCAGCAGCGGCACCGACACCCGCTGGAGCCAGGTGATCGAACGAAAGCCGTAGGCGGTGATGAGCAGCTGCACGATGCCGGTCAGGATGATCCAGAGCGTGATGTTGCTGTAGCCGGTCATGGCGGAGACCACCGCGTCGATCGAGCTGCCGCAGACGACGGTGACAGACGCGCCCCAGCCGATCAACTGAACCGCGTTGGCGATGGCGGGGACGTAGGAGCCCTTGATGCCGAAGGTCATGCGGGCGGCCGCCATGGTCGGGATGCGCACCTTGTAGCCGATGACGCCGAGCGCGAGCAGCGGAAGGATGACGAGCACGTTGCCCCACAGCAGCATGGCGGCCGCGCGCGCGAAGCCGAGCCCCGCCATCGAGCCGCCCATCAGCAGGCGCGGAACCGCCACATTGGCGCAGAACCAGACGAACGCCATGTCCCATAGTCCGGTTTTCTGTTCCGATTCGGGGATGATTTGGATGCCTTCCCGTTCCAGTTTCATAGGAACCCTCCTTATTCGTTCTGTGGTGAATCGCCAAATCTGTCTCTTTTTTTGCCGATCCCCCGCATTTGAACCCATCGTATCAGCAGGAATTTTGCCTGTCAAATCGCGCTTGTATAATACTCCCAATATATTCCATGAATTTTATGGGTTTTTCGTTCAAATCCCCATTTTATTTGCGCATTTAATTTTCCATACCCCCAATCCGCCCCTGACAAGTATGAAAAAACCACAATTCGAAATCGGAAATTGTACTTTTTATTCGGCCGCTTTTCCGCCTGGCGGCCGAAATCCGGCGTTTTAGGCCATAGACTGATTCGTAGAATCACAACGAAACATCTTTATTTGCGCATTTAACTTCATTTGTTCCATTTCTTACCCGCCGGATGGTCATTGTGAACAAAGCGCCCCCCTGCCCTCTACTGGAAAGCTCCGATTTTTTACCGCGGCCCCCTTTCAAATTGACGGGGCCCCGCCGCCGGTTTATCATGGAAAGGGGGGGATGCAGATGATAACGATCCAGGACGTGGCGCGGCGGAGCGGCGTGTCCGCCACCACCGTTTCCCACGTGATCAACAAGACCCGCTATGTGCGCCCCGAGCTTGCCGACCGGGTGATGCGCGCCGTCGGAGAGCTCGGCTACACCCCGCTGCGGGTCTCCCACCGGCAGAAGCTCTGCGGGATGCGCGTGGCCGGCATCTTTTTAAGCAGCATCCGGGGCAGCTACGCCTCCGACCTCGCCGACTGCCTGGCCGCCGAGCTGCTCGACAAGCGGGTGCGGATCGTCGCGATCGTCACCGAGCAGCGCCTGGCGTGGAAGGATTTCCTCGAGTATGTCCGCCTCTACCACCTCGACACCGCCATCGTGCACTACTCGGTCGAGATCCGGGACGACGGCGGCGCCCCGCCGCCGGTGCAGACGATCTTCATCAACCACATCCCCACCGAGCGGGACAACTGCTACTACATCAACTTTGACTATCCCCACGCCGTGGGGCTCGCCCTCCGCCACCTGCTCAATCGGGGGCACGCCGACATCGCCTTCCTCGCCTGCCAGAGCAGCTCCTTCATCAACCAGTCGGTCCTCTCCGCCGCGCATGAGACCTGCCGCCAGTACGGGCTCGCCTTCGACGACGGCCACTTCTGGACGATCGACGACACCTACAGCCGGGACGAGCTCGTCCGCCAGCTGGGCGCCTGCTTCCAGGCGCATCCGGGAATCACCGCGGTCATCACCGCCGAGACGGGCGCCACCATGCACATCATGGACTACATCCGCCTCAACGACCTGCAGTTCCCGCAGGACCTCTCCCTCATCACAATCGGAGACATGTACATCGCAAAGGTCTTTTTCCCCAACATCACGCGGGTGGACATGAAGGTGCGCGAGCTGGTGGCCGGCATCCGCGAGCTCATCCTCGGCGGGAACGAGCGGCGGCACCGGCTGATCTCCGCCGACTTCATCCTCGGGGAATCGACCCGCACGCTGGCGCGCGGCCCGTCGGGCGCGCAGGCCGGGCGGGCCGAGCTGCTGGAGCTCACCGACGCGGAGATCGAGGAGGTGCAGCACCGCGGCTATTCGGTCTGCATCTCGATCAACGACGAGCGCTCCCTCTCCTCCCGTCTGCTCGCGCAGGGGATGCGGGACGGCTTCGCCGCGCTCGGCATCGGGGTGCTCGGCACCGTCAACGCCCAGCAGGACGCGCAGCTCCAGAAGATCCAGCTGGACAGCCTCGCCGCCATGCACCCCGACGCGATCGTCTGCCTGCCCGTGCTGGAGGGGCGGGAGCTCGACCGCTACCGCAAGCTCTGCAGGAGCGGCATCCGGCTGGTCTTCGCGGGGGACGTGCCCGCCTCGATGCCGCCCTTCTCCTATGACACCTGTGTCGCGGCCAATGAGTCGGAAAACGGGCGCGCCGCGGGCAAGCTCCTCGCCGCCGAGGTGCTCCGCCGGGGCGGGAGCTGCATCGGCTTCCTCTACGGCAGCGCGCAGTCCTTCTGCACCCGACAGCGCGACCTCTCCGCCACCGGCATCATCGCCGAGGAGTTCCCCCAGCTCGAGACGGTGGCGCGGCGGGACTTCTACAGCCCCTGCGGGAACGCCCCCCTCATCCGCGGCCTGCTGGAAGCCCACCCCGAAATCGACGGCCTCTACGCGAGCGACGAACGGCTCGCCGCCGACGCGGCCGCCGCGCTGCGCGAGCTTTCGCGCCCGGACGTCGCGGTCGTCGCCGCGGGGCTCGACTACGGCGTGGCCAAGCTGCTCGCGGCCGAAAAAAACATCACCGCGGTCAGCTGCCCCCGCTCCTATGAGACCGGGCGCGCCGCCGCGCTGGCCTGCGCGTGCAGCCTGCTCGGCAAGCAGCCCCTGCCCCACATCGTCACCGTACCGGCGGTCGTCACCGCCAAAAACCTCGAGAAATCCTGGCTGGAGCTGGTCAAGCGCCGTCTCCCCCGCGAAATCTCCGAGCTGCTCGCCCGCTGAGCGGTCTTCAAATTTCCGCCGGTTCCCTATAAATTTCTTCACAGTTCATTGACATTCTGGTCACAAATGGTACAATAAGTGTGGAAAATTGTGACAAAAGGAGTGCTGACTGTGAAAAAATGGATTAGCGCGGTAATCGCGTTTGCAATGCTGCTTTCCCTCTCCTGCCCGGTCTTCGCCGAGCGCCTGCTCAAGCCCATCGAGGAGGCGGCGCCCGCCGCCGTGGAGGTGGAGGACGAGACCCCGGTCATCCCCGAGGAGCAGGTCCCGACCGCCGCGGCGCCTACCGTCGCGCTGACCGCCGCAGAATACGAGCTCGGCTATGTGAACATGGCCACCGAGCTGAGCGCCGCCCTCGGCGGCGCGCTCAAGGGCTACGACTACCGCGACAAGCGCACCTTCGGCAAAATCGGCGACGAGATCGCCGCGAGCCGCGACCTGCTCTCCGAGCTGGCTTCGGCCGCCGCCCCCGCCGAGTACCAGGAGGCCCACAAGCTCTTCGCCGCGGCCGCGGAAAAGACCGCCGCCTACTACGACAGCTTCACCGCGATGACCCGCTCCCCCTCCAAGGCCAGCTACGACAAGTCGGTCAAGGCGAGCCAGGAGGCCCAGAAGGCCATCCTCGCGGCGGTCAACCAGTTCGTGGAGACCTATACCTCGCTGCATCCGGGCTCCCAGTTCACCCGCATCCCCGTGGGCGCCTGACTTCCAGAAGCATCTGAAGAGCGCCGGGCGCGAATGCGCCCGGCGCTCTTTGCGTCGTCCCCCGCGGAGGGACGCGAAAAGGCCCCGGACGCTTTGCGTCCGGGGCCTTTTGACATCGTTGAAAGAGCTATCTTTTGTCGCGGAGAATGAGCGCCGCCATGACGCCGAACGTCACGGCGATCGCCGCGGCCGCGCCCACGAGGGCCGTGGCCGCGATCCCGCGCCAGGGGTTGAAGAGCCGCAGTTCTTTCATCATAGCGGCACCTTACTTGTCGAGGTTGGCTTCGAGGGTCGCGAGCTGGCTTTCGAGTTCCTTCGGCAGCTTGTCGCCAAACTTCGCATAGAACTCCTTGATGCCCTTGACCTCCTCTTTCCAGAGGGCCTTGTCGACGGTCAGCAGGTCCTTGACGGTGTCGGTGGTGACGTCGCCGAGACCCTCCACGTCGATATCCTCCGGCTTCGGCTCGTAGCCGATCGGGGTCTCCACCGCCTCGGCCCTGCCCTCGCAGCGGTCGATGATCCAGTTCAGCACGCGCATGTTGTCGCCGAAGCCCGGCCAGATGAAGTGGCCTTCGTCGTCGGTGCGGAACCAGTTGACGTTGAAGATCTTGGGGGCCTTGTCGCCGAGCTTCTCGCCCATTTCGAGCCAGTGCGCCCAGTAGTCGCCCATGTTGTAGCCGCAGAAGGGCAGCATCGCCATCGGGTCGCGGCGGACGACGCCCACGGCGCCGGCGGCGGCGGCAGTCGTCTCGGAGGCCATGGTGGAGCCGACGAAGACGCCGTGCTTCCAATCCCTCGCCTGGTAGACCAGCGGAGCGGTCTTGGCGCGGCGGCCGCCGAAGATGATCGCGGAGATGGGCACGCCGTTGGGGTTATTGAACTCGGAGGAGATGCAGGGGCAGTTGACCGCCGGAGCGGTGAACCGGGAGTTGGGATGCGCGCCCTTGGAGCCGTCGGTGCAATCCCACTTCTCGCCCTTCCAGTTGAGCGCGTTCTTGGGCGGGTTCTTGTCGAGGCCCTCCCACCAGACGGTGTTGTCGTCGAGGTTGTGGACCACGTTGGTGAAAATCGTGTTCTTCTGGGTGGAGATCAGCGCGTTGGGGTTGGACTTCATGTTGGTGCCGGGGGCGACGCCGAAGAAGCCGTTCTCCGGGTTGATCGCCCAGAGGCGCCCGTCCGGGCCGACGCGCAGCCAGGCGATGTCGTCGCCGACCGTCCAGACCTTGTAGCCGGCATCCTGGAATTTCTTCGGCGGGATGAGCATGGCCAGGTTGGTCTTGCCGCACGCGGAGGGGAACGCCGCGCAGACGTATTTGATCTCACCCTTGGGGTTCTCCAGGCCGAGGATGAGCATGTGCTCGGCCATCCAGCCCTCGTTCTTCGCCTGGTAGGAGGCGATGCGCAGGGCGAAGCACTTCTTGCCGAGCAGAACGTTGCCGCCGTAGCCCGAGTTGACCGACCAGATGGTGTTGTCCTCGGGGAACTGGACGATGTAGCGGTTCTCCTCCTCCATCTTGGCCTTGGAGTGCAGGCCGCGGACGAAGTCGTTGGAGGTGTCGCCGAGCTGGTCAAACGCCTGCTGGCCCATGCGGGTCATGATGTCCATGTTGAGCACGACGTAGATCGAGTCGGTCAGCTCAACGCCCACCTTGGAGAAGGGGGAGCCGATCGGGCCCATGCAGTAGGGGAGGATATACATGGTGCGGCCCTGCATCGCACCGTCGAAGAGGGTGCGCAGCTTGGCGTACATGACCTGCGGGTCCTCCCAGTTGTTGGTCGGGCCGGCGTCCTCCTTCCTGCGGGAGCAGATAAAGGTCCTGCCCTCGACGCGCGCGACGTCGTTGATGGCGGTGCGATGGAGCAGGCAGCCCGGGAGCTTCTCGGGGTTGAGAGCCTCCATCTCGCCGGTCGCGAGAGCCTGGTCGCGCAGCTCTTTGAGCTGGGCCTCGCTGCCGTCGATCCAAACAACCTTGTCGGGTTTTACAAGCGCCTTCATCTCCTCAATCCAGTTGAGGACATTCTTGTTGTTTGTCATGATTGTTCTCCTCTCGGTGTATTTGGAATAATTTATAAAAACCATGCCGGAATGCGGGGGAATTTGGTCGGTTTTCTGTGGAGTTTCCCTAGAAAATCGAAATCTCCCACGTTTATCATTATAGACCGAACCTTTTGAAATTGCAATGGGTTTTCTGGAATTTGTGTTAATTTTTCGTCAAAGTTTTGCAGGAGGGCAAAGTTCCCTCCTGCATTTTGTCAGTCCCGCGCCGAAAATGCCGCCGCGATATCCATGGATGGGGCGGCGTTGAGGGAGAGCGCCGCGGGCGGGTTTGCAAGGAATTCATAGTAACCCTGCGCGCCGATCATCGCGGCGTTGTCCCCGCAGAGGGAGAGGGGCGGCACGTAAAGCGTAAAGCCGTTTTTCCGGCACATCTCCCCGAGCGCGGCGCGCAGGCCGCTGTTGGCGGAAACCCCGCCCGCCGCCGCGACGACGCGGTATCCAAGCTCCTTCGCCGCGGCCTCGAGGTGGCTGGTCAGCACCTCGCAGACCGTCCTCTGGAAGCTCGCGGCCAGCGAATCGGCGTCGACCTCCTCCCCCTTCTGCCCGGCGTTGTGCAGCAGGTTGATGACCGCCGTCTTGAGCCCCGAAAAGCTGAAGTCGTAGGGCGCGCCCTCGACGCGGGGCTTGGGGAGCTTATATTTGCCCGGGTCGCCGCGCCCGGCGGCCTCGTCGATGTAGACGCCGCCCGGGTAGGGGAACCCCATCGCGCGGGCGGACTTGTCGAACGCCTCCCCCGCCGCGTCGTCCCGCGTGCGGCCGACGACGCGGAAGTCGGTGTAGGAGCGCACCTCGACGATGTGGGTGTGCCCGCCCGACACCACGAGGCAGAGGAAGGGCGGCTCCAGCTCGGGATGGGCCAGATAGTTGGCGGCGATGTGTCCGCGGATGTGGTGGACGGGCACGAGGGGCTTTCCCGCCGCGAGGGCGAGCCCCTTGGCGTAGTTGACCCCCACGAGCAGCGCGCCGATCAGCCCCGGCGCGGCGGTCACCGCCACGGCGTCGATCCCCGCGAGCGGGACGCCCGCCTCGTCGAGCGCGCCCTGCACCACCGGCACGATGTTCTCGCAGTGGCGGCGGGAGGCGATCTCCGGCACCACGCCGCCGTAGACGCGGTGCTCCGCCACCTGCGAGTTGATAACCGAAGAAAGGACCCTGCGCCCGTCCTCCACCACGGCGGCGGCCGTCTCGTCGCAGGAGCTTTCGATCGCTAAAATCTTCATGTCGCTGTTTCCTCCCGCGCCCCCCGCGTCAAAAACGCCGTCATCAGGATGGCGTCCTCCGCCGGGTTGGCGTAAAAATTGCGGCGGCGGCCCACCGCGCCGAAGCCGAGCTTCTCATAGAAGGCGATGGCCGCGCGGTTCCCCTCCCGCACCTCGAGGGTCAGAAAGCCGAGCTTTTCCCGGCGGGCGTAGAGGAACATCCGCCGCATGAGCGCGGTGGCGATCCCCCGGCGGCGGAATTCCGCCGTGACCGCCACGTTCGCGATGTATCCCTCGTCCAGCACCCGGTGCATCCCGGCGTAGCCGACCACCCGGCTTCCACTGCGGGCGACGAAGAAAACCGCGCAGGGGTTTTCCAGTTCCCCCGCGAGGGTGCGCCCGCTCCACGGCTGGGAGAAGCACTCCGCCTCGATTTCGGCCACCCCCGCCACGTCCGCCCCGGTCATCCGCCCAAAGCGGACGAGGTACTGGGGCGTTCCCGCAAGGCGGGAAATCAGCCGGAGGCGGCGCGGTCTATTTGGCTTCGAGCCAGTTGTCCCCGACGTTGGCGTCGGCCACAAGGGGGACCTTGAGCGTAATGGCATGTTCCATTTCCTCCTTGAGGATCGCGGTCGCGGCCGGGACCTCCTCCGCGGGCGCCTCGACGAGCAGCTCGTCGTGCACCTGCAAAATGAGACGGGCGCGCAGCCCCTCCCGGCGCAGGCGTTCAAACACCCGCACCATGGCGATCTTGATGATGTCGGCGGCCGTCCCCTGGATGGGGGTGTTGCGCGCGACCCGCTCCCCGAACGCCTGCGTCACCTTGTTGGACGCGGCCAGCTCGGGCAGATAGCGGCGGCGGCCGAAGAGGGTCCTCACATAGCCGTTTTCCCGCGCGAATTTGATGGTGTCCTCCATATACTTCCGGACGCCCGCGTAGTGCTCCAGGTAATTCTTGATGTAGCTGTCCGCCTCGGCGATCGAGACGCCGATGTCCTGCGAGAGGGAAAACGCCCCGATGCCGTAGACGATCCCGAAGTTGACCGCCTTGGCGCGCGAGCGCATGACCGGCGTGACCATCTCCTCCGGCAGGCTGAACACCTGCGCGGCGGTGGTCGTGTGGATGTCCTCGCCGCTCTGGAAGGCGGCGATCATGTTTTCATCGTCCGCGAGGTCGGCCAGCACCCGCAGCTCGATCTGCGAATAGTCGGCGTCGACCAGCTTCCAGCCCTCCCGCGCGCGGAAGAACCGGCGCAGCTTGCTGCCCTCCTCGGTGCGCACCGGGATGTTCTGGAGGTTCGGCTCGGTCGAGCTGATCCGGCCGGTGCGCGTCTCGGTCTGCTGGAAGGTGGAGCGCACCCGCCCGTCGGGCCCGACCACCTTGAGGAGCCCGTCCACATAGGTGGACTTGAGCTTGGAGAGCTTGCGGTATTCGAGGATCAGGTTGATGATCGGGTGGTGGGGCCGCAGCGCCTCGAGCACGTCCACGTTGGTGGAATAGCCCGTCTTGGTCTTCTTTTTCGCGGGCAGGCCGAGCTTGACGAAGAGGACGTCCCCCAGCTGCTTGGGCGAATTGAGGTTGAAATCGTACCCCGCGTACTCCACGATGCCCGCGTGCAGCTCCTCCAGCCGGTCGTCGAGCTCACCGCCGTATTCCCGCAGGGCGTCGGCGTCAAGGGAAAAGCCTTCACACTCCATACCCGCCAGCACCCGTGCGAGCGGCATCTCGGTCTCGAAGAGCAGCTTCTCCTGCCCCTTCTCCGCGATCTCCGCCGCCAGCCGGCCGCACAGCTCGTCCAGCACCGCCGCCTGCCCCGCCAGCGCAGCAAAATCTTCCGGCACCTCGCCCGCCAGCTCGCGCGGCGCGATGCCGTACTGGGCCGCCAGTTGCAGCGGGTCGTAGACGGCGCTCGTCGGGCTGAGCAGGTAGGCTGCCAGCTCGGCGTCAAACTTTACATTCTGTATATATTGGTTTTCTTTATACGCAATTCGGTGGAACGGCTTGCTGCTCCACACCCGCAGCGGCGCGTCCGAACGGAGCAGCTCCGCCGCCGCGTCCTTGCCCGCGAGCAGCAGCGCATCCGGAAGAACGGCGGCGACGGCGACAATGTCGCCGCTGCCGTCCAGGCCGGCGATCACATCCGCCCCGCCCGCCGCGGCCACGCGCCCGGCAAAATCCGCAGGGCCCGCCGAGACGGTAAGCGGCCTGGACGGCTCGCGCGCCGCCGCAGGCGGCGCGTCGCCGCCCTCCCCGGCGGCGGCCTGCGGGTCGACGCCCCAGCGTTCCATCATTTTGAACATCTCCAGCCGCGCGAAGAGAGCGGCCGCCTTTTTCTGATCGACCGGCCCCCGGAGGTAATGCCCCGGCTCCGCGTCGATCGGCGCGTCGCAGCAGATCTCCCCCAGCCTGCGGCTGGTGTAGGCCATCTCGCGGCCCTCCGCGAGCTTTTTGCGCACGCCCGGCTTGATAGACGGGTCGTCGAGGCGCTCGTAGACCGCGTCGAGGTCGTGGAACTGGGAGATAAGCGCCAGCGCCGTCTTTTCGCCGATGCCCGCCACGCCCGGGATGTTGTCCGAGGCATCTCCCATCAGCGCCTTCACGTCGATGAGCTGGGGCGGCTCGACGCCGTATTTCTCCATCACCGCCGCGCGGTCGTAGAGGGTGGAGGCGGGCTGGCCCATCTTGGTCGTCGCCAGCCGCACCGACACATGCCCCCCCACAAGCTGGAGGCTGTCCCGGTCGCCGGTCGCGATGACGCAGTCGTTCCCGCCGTCGGAGCACGCCTTTGCGAGCGTGCCGAGGATATCGTCCGCCTCGTAGCCCTGGCAGGTGACGATCGTGAAGCCGAGCGCGTCCAGCAGCTCCTTGAGCGGCTCCATCTGGGAGGCCAGCTCGTCGGGCATCCCCTTGCGCTGGGCCTTGTAGCCGTCGTACATCTCATGCCGGAAGGTCGGTCCGTGCAGATCGAACGCGCACGCCACCGCCTCCGGCTGCACCTCGTCGAGCACCTTGAGCAGGATGCTCAGGAACCCATAGATGCCGTTGGTGAACTCTCCGTTCTTGGTCGTCAGCGCCTTGATGCCATAGTAGGCGCGGTTTAAAATGCTGTTGCCGTCGATCGCAAGCAGCTTCATAAGCAACAATCCTTTCTCCGGGGGGCTTTTGAAAAAGTCCCCCGGACCCCGAAAACTTTTATCAGGCCGGCCCCGTCCCATCACCGCGGGCGCGAGACGCGAGGCGGGGCAGTCTCCCCGCCGCCGGACAGTGCGCCCCGCAAAACAGGGCGGCGGAAAACGACGCGCCGCAGGCGCGTCCGCGCGCGAAGCGCGCGCGGGGGGGGGGCGCCCCCCCCCGCGGGCGGCTCCGCCGCCCGGTTTTCCGCCCAGCCGCGCTAGAGGTCGAACTGCATGATCCGCCGCGCCTCGGCGAACCCGTTCCTGCGGTAAAAGCGGACGGCGCCCTCGTTCTGGGCCAGCGCGCAGAGCTCGACATACCGGAGCCCGCGGCCGCGCGCCCACGATTTGACGCTCTCCATCAGCAGCGCGCCGACGCCGCCGTTTCGGTGCCGCTCATCGACGCAGAGGTCCATCAGGTAGGCGTAGCGATAGGGGATGACACAGTCGTAGGGCGGCGTCGCAAGGTCCTGCGCCAGCGCGAACCCGCAGACCTCCCCCGCGTCGTCCGCCACAAAAAGCTCCTGATCCCCGGCCGCGACGACCTCCCGCAAAAACGCCTCGTCCTGCGGGGTATCGCGAAAGCGTTCCGGCTGCATCCGCGCCGAAAGCGCGAAGAGCTGCTTGTAAATCTCCACGATTCGCGGAATATCCGCCTCCACGGCGGTTCGAATCTCCATATGCGTCTCTTCCCTTCCCGCTTACATACTGGATATTATAGCATAAAACATTGCCTGACAGTCAAATTTCTGTTAAGATATCATGTGGAATTTGAAAAAGTTTTGCACGGGGAGGCTCCCATGAAGATCGGGGACATCGAAATCAAACGGACGGCGGCGCTCGCGCCGATGGCGGGCGTGGCGGACAGCGCCTTCCGCCAGATCTGCAAGGAGTTCGGCGCGGCCTATATGGTCGGCGAAATGGCGAGCGCCAAGGGGATGCACTACTCCGATAAGAAAACCGCCAAGCTGCTCGGCGTACAGGATGCCGAACGGCCGATCGCGGTGCAGCTCTTCGGGGACGAGCCGGACATCCTGGCGGAGGCGGCAAAAAAGGCGCTAGACTACCGTCCCGACGTGATTGACATCAACATGGGCTGTCCCGCGCCCAAGATCGCGGGCAACGGGGGCGGCAGCGCGCTCATGAAAAATCCCGCCCTCGCGGGCAGGATCACCGAGGCGGTCGTCAAGGCGGTTCCCCTGCCGGTCACCGTCAAGTTCCGCAAGGGCTGGGACGACGAGCATGTCAACGCGGTGGAATTTGCGCGCATCATGGAGGAGAGCGGCGCGGCCGCGCTCACCGTGCACGGCCGCACCCGCCAGCAGTTCTATTCCCCGCCCGTCGATCTGGACGTCATCGCCGCGGTCAAATCCGCCGTTTCGATCCCCGTGATCGGAAATGGGGACTGCGTTGATATACAATCCGTATTTCACATGTACGATTATACGAAATGTGACCTTGTCATGATCGGCCGCGGGGCGCTCGGAAGTCCCTGGCTTTTCCGGCAGGTCGACCGCTATTTTGACGACGGCAGTGTTTTGCCCGCGCCGCCGCTCGCGGAACGCATGGAGGTCATGCTCCGCCATCTGAGGCTCATCTGCGAAAACAAGGGGGAACGCCAGGGGATGCGCGAGGCGCGCAAGCACGCCGCCTGGTATATGAAGGGGATGCGCGGCGCCGCCGCCTTCCGCAAGCGTTCGGGCGAGCTCTGCACCTACGAGGACGCGGTGCGGCTGGCTTCCGACGTGCTCGCCGCCAATCCGGACATCAGGGAGGAAATGCCATGAGACCGAGAAAAAAACCGAATCTCACCCCCCGGCTCGCGGCCTGCGCGCCGGTCGTCATCCAAAGCCCGGAGGAAAAGAAGGGCCGCATCCGCGAGGAGTTTCCCAACCCCGGCGCGCCGCTGCACCTGGAACTCGGCTGCGGCAAGGGCGCGTTTATCTGCGCGCTTGCCGAATTGCATCCCGACGTCAATTTTGTCGCGATGGAAAAGGAGGCGAACGTCGCCGTCATCGCCACCGAGCGCGCCATGGAGGCCCGGCTGCCCAACCTGCGCTTCATTCTCGGCGACGCCGACCGCCTGCCCAATATCTTCCTGCCCGGCGAGGTCGGGCGCATCTACATCAACTTCTGCGACCCCTGGCACAAGCACCGGCAGTTTAAGCGCCGCCTCACCTACCGGGGCCGTCTCGCCGTCTACAACGCCCTGCTCGCCGACGGGGGCGAGGTGTGGTTCAAGACGGACAACTATATGCTCTACCACTTTTCCACCTTTGAATTCGACGCCTGCATGGAGCGGTATTTTTCCACCACCGACCTGCACCGCAGTGAATACGCGGAGGGCAACATCATGACCGAATACGAGCGGTATTTTTCCGATCTCGGCCAGCCGATCTATTCCATCCGCGCGCGGAGGAATCCCGATTGTGCTCTGGTTCCGGATCTTTCTTCCGCGGAGCGCAAACCCGCCGATGACGAGTGATCGTCACCGGCGGGTTTTCATTTGCCGCTCGTGAGCGGCGGAGCTTGTCGGTGGTCGGCCGACGGCGGGTTTAGATTATCCGCTCAGTGATCGGCGGAGTTTGTCGGTAGTCGACCGACGGCCGTTTTAGATATTCCGCCCCGGGGGCGGAGGGCCTGTCGGTAGTCGGCCGACGGCAGACCTTAGGTTCACCGCTCAGTGAGCGGTATAGTTTGTCGGTGGTCGACCGACGGCGGCTTTAGATTTGCCGCTCAGTGAGCGGTATAGTTTGCCGGGTCCCGCCCCGGCAGGCGGCCCCATTTCTTGTACGGACAAGAAA
>NZ_JANFZX010000023.1:0-44038 GCF_024461615.1 Anaerotruncus sp. DFI.9.16 | reverse complement strand
CAATCTCCGCCGCCGAAGGCGGCACATTTGGAGCGCCCCGGAGGGGCGCGAAAAAAGCCTCGCCGGGCGCAGCGCGGCAAATCGAAAATCAGCGCGCGGCGGAACGCGCTCGTGATTCTTGCCGCTTGGAAAGCGGCAATTCCCGTGAAAGCTGGGCCGCTCGCTGGGCGGCATCATTCAAACCCCGTTGGGAGGGACCCGGATGAAATTCTATACGCTGAGCGACAACGTCGACACGCTGATGGGGATGCGCCTCGCGGGCATTGAGGGCGAGGTCATCCACACGGCGGACGAGGTGCTGGCTTCGCTGCGGCGGGTGATGGCGGACCCGTCGATCGGGATCGTGCTGATGACGGAAAAGCTGATCAACACCTGCCCGAACATCATCTACCGCTACAAGCTGACCCAAAAGCGGCCGCTGATCGTGGAGGTCCCCGACCGCCACGGGGAAGGGGACGTTTCACAGACGATCGAAAAATATGTGAGCGAGGCGATCGGCATCAAACTCTAAAGGGCGCGCGCCCGGAAAATGAGGTGAAACCAGATGGCTGATATGCAGGAAGATAAACTGGAGCTGTTTGAACAGGAGATCATGCAGCGCGCCCAGGCCCAGCGGGACGCGATCCTGAAGGAGGCCGAGCAGATGAAGCGGGATGCGCTCGGGCAGGAGGAAAACCGCCTGCTTGACGAGAGCTTCCACAGGATCCAGTCGCAGATTGACGAGATCAAGACGGAAAATATCAAGGAGATTTCCCGGGAAACGCTCGCGCTCAAGAAGGAGCTTTTCAAGCAGCGGGAGCAGTATCTCTCGCAGATGATCGCCGAAGCGCGTGTGGAGCTCGGGAGCTTTGCGAAAAGCGAGCGGTACGAGGCGTATTTCCTGGGAAAGATCAGGGAACTGGCCGCTTCCTGGAAGCTGGAGGGCAGCACGATCAAGGTGCGTCCGGAGGACACGGCGTTTGAGCCGCGCATCCGTGAAATTTACGGGGACTGCGCGGTAGAGGCGGACGCCGGGGCGGTTTCGCTCGGCGGCGCGGTACTGGTGAACCGGGAACGCGGGGTTGAGGTGGACCTGAGCCTCGACGCGGCGCTCGCCGGGCAGCGGGAGTGGTTTTACCGCGGCTCCAACTTCAATTTTGATTAGCGGCGGGGGGAAATGCTTTGGATAAGAATACCGTATATTCCATCAACGGGCCGGTCGTGACCGTCCGTGGCGCCCGTCAGTTCGAGATGCAGGAGATGGTCTTTGTCGGGAACAGCCGCCTCATCGGGGAGGTCATCAACATCTCCGACGAGCGCACGACCATCCAGGTCTACGAGGGCACCACCGGCATGCGCCCCGGCGAGCCGGTCACCGGCACGGGCGGGCCGCTCTGCGCCACCCTCGGCCCGGGTATCCTCTCGAACATCTTCGACGGCATCGAACGCCCGCTCAAGGAGATTGCAAAAACGTCGGGCGCGTTTATCCCCGAGGGCAGCGACATGCCCGCCCTCGACGTGGAAAAGAAATGGCCGGTCACCCTGAAGGTGAAGGAGGGCGACCGCCTCAAGGGCGGCGACGTCTTTGCCGTCTGCCCCGAGACGTCGATCATCGAGCACCGCTCGATGGTGCCGCCCGGGCTCGACGGCACCGTCGTGTCCGTCCGGCCGGACGGGGACTATACGGTGCTCGAGCCGCTCGCCGTGCTGCGGGACGCGCGGGGGACCGACCACGAGCTGGCGCTCGCGCACAAGTGGCCGATCCGCCAGACCCGCCCGGTGGCCGAGCGCCTGCCGATCGAACGGCCGCTCATCACCGGGCAGCGGATCATCGACACCCTCTTCCCGATCGCCAAGGGCGGCACCGCCGCCATCCCGGGCGGCTTCGGCACCGGCAAGACGATGACCCAGCACCAGCTCGCCAAATGGAGCGACGCGGACATCATCGTCTATATCGGCTGCGGCGAGCGCGGCAACGAGATGACCCAGGTGCTCAAGGAGTTCGGCGAGCTCACCGACCCCAAATCCGGCAAGCCGCTGACCGACCGCACCGTGCTGATCGCCAACACCTCCAACATGCCGGTCGCGGCGCGCGAGGCGTCGATCTACACCGGCATCACGCTGGCGGAATACTACCGCGACATGGGCTACCATGTGGCGGTCATGGCGGACTCCACCTCCCGCTGGGCGGAGGCGCTGCGGGAGATCTCCGGACGCCTCGAGGAGATGCCCGCCGAGGAGGGCTTCCCCGCCTACCTGCCCAGCCGCATCTCCCAGTTCTATGAGCGCGCCGGGTATATGGAAAATCTGAACGGCACCGAGGGCTCGGTCACGATCATCGGGGCGGTCTCGCCGCAGGGCGCCGACTTCTCCGAGCCGGTCACCCAGAACACCAAGCGGTTCGTCCGCTGCTTCTGGGCGCTCGACAAGGCGCTTGCCTACGCGCGCCACTACCCCGCCATCAACTGGACCTCGAGCTACAGCGAATATCTCGACGACCTCGCCCCCTGGTACGCCAAAAACATCTCCCGCGACTTCCTCCCCTGCCGCCAGCGGATTTCCACCGTGCTGCTCGAGGAGGCGAAGCTCAACGAGATCGTCAAGCTGATCGGCGAGGACGTCCTCCCCGACGACCAGAAGCTCATCATGGAGGTCGCGCGGCTCATCCGCGTCGGGCTGCTCCAGCAGAACGCCTACCACCGGGACGACACCTACGTGCCGCTGCCCAAGCAGCTCATGATGATGCAGGTCATCCTCTACTTCTACGACAAGGCTTCGGCAGTCATCGCCAAGGGGATCCCGATCTCCGAGATCACCGATTCGGGGCTGATCGATTCGCTCGTGAAGATCAAGTACGAGATCCCCAACGCGCATCTCGAACTGTTCGACAACTACTATAAAGAGATCGACGACAAGCTCGCCGGGCTCAACCAGCTGTAAAGGAGGCCGGAATATGCTTCAGTTTGTGGGGCTCAGCGAAATCAACGGCCCGCTGGTGGCGCTCGACCGGGTGCCGAAGGTGGCGTTCGAAGAGATGGTCTCCCTGAAACTCGATTCGGGCGAGACGCGCTTCGGCCGCGTCGTCGAGATCGACGGCGACCGGGCGGTCATCCAGGTGTTCGAGGGGACCCGCGGGCTCTCCCTCGAAAATACCCGCACCACCCTGCTCGGGCATCCGATGGAGATGCCCCTTTCCCTCGAGGTGCTCGGGCGCACCTTCAACGGCTCCGGCCGTCCGATCGATGGGCTGGGAGAAATCTTCTGCGAGCGCTCGGCGGACATCAACGGCAAGCCGATGAACCCCGTCGAGCGCGTCTACCCGCGCAACTACATCAATACCGGCATCTCGACGATCGACGGGCTGGCCACCCTCATCCGCGGCCAGAAGCTGCCGATCTTTTCGGGCAGCGGCATGAGCCACAACAAGCTCGCCGTCCAGATGGTGCGGCAGGCGCGGCTGTCGGGCACCGACGAGCAGAACTTCGTCATCGTCTTTGCCGCGATGGGCGCCAAGAACGACGTGGCCGACTATTTCCGCCGCTCCTTCGAGGAGTCGGGGGTCATGGAGCGGGTCGTCATGTTCCTGAACCTCTCCAACGACCCGATCATCGAACGCATCCTCACCCCCCGCTGCGCGCTGACCGTGGCGGAGTACCTCGCCTTCGAGCACGGCATGCACGTGCTCGTCGTCATGACCGACATCACCGCCTACTGCGAGGCGCTGCGCGAGTTCTCCTCCTCCAAGGGGGAGATCCCGGGGCGCAAGGGCTTCCCCGGCTACCTCTACTCCGACCTCGCCTCCCTCTACGAGCGGGCGGGGATCATTGAGGGGAGCCCCGGCTCGGTCACGCAGGTGCCCATCCTCACGATGCCCAACGACGACATCACCCACCCGGTCCCCGACCTGACCGGCTATATCACCGAGGGGCAGATCGTGCTTGACCGGCAGCTCGACCAGACGGGGGTCTATCCGCCCGTCTCGGTGCTGCCCTCCCTCTCCCGCCTGATGAAGGACGGCATCGGCGAAGGGTTCACCCGCGCCGACCACTCCGACTGCTCCAACCAGCTTTTCGCCTCCTACGCCCGGGTGCAGGACGCGCGGGCGCTCGCGAGCGTCATCGGCGAGGAGGAGCTCTCGGAGGTCGACCAGAAATATATGTATTTCGGCCGCATGTTCGAGGAGCATTTCGTCTGCCAGGGCGCGCGGGAAAACCGGGAGATCGGCGAGACGCTCGACCTCGGGTGGCTGCTGCTCTCGCTGCTGCCGCGCGAGGAGCTCGACCGGGTCGACCGGGAGACGCTCGATAAATTTTACCGGCCGGAACAGGCCGTGCAGAAATTCGGCGCGCCGAAGGAGTAGCCCCGGCGGGGAAAGGAGTGACGGCGGATGGCAAACGTACTGGGCGTGACGCCCACCAAGGGCAGCCTGATGGCGATCCAGAAGTCGCTGTCGCTGTCCACGCTGGGCTTTGAACTGCTCGACCGCAAGCGCAACATCCTCATCCGGGAGATGATGCTGCTGATCGACAAGGTCAAATCCCTGCGCGGGGAGATCAGCTCGACCTACCGCGAGGCCTACGAGGCCCTTCAGGAAGCCAACGTGACGCTGGGCATGGTGCAGGAGACGGCGATGGCCGTCCCGGTGGACGACGGCGTGACGATCACCTACCGCAGCGTCATGGGGGTGGAGATCCCCAACGTGCGGCTGGCGGAGAGCGAGATCCGCATGTGCTACGGGCTCGACCGCACCAACTCGAGGCTCGACTACGCCTATGTCTGCTTCCAGAAGGCCAAACGCGTGACCGCGCTTCTGGCGGAGGTGGAAAACAGCGTCTACCGGCTGGCCAACGCCATCCGCAAGACGCAGCGCCGCGCGAACGCGCTGGAAAACATCGTGATCCCGCGCTACGAGGAGACGGCGAAGTTCATCACGGACGCGCTCGAGGAAAAGGACCGCGAGGAGTTTTCACGACTCAAGGTCATCAAGGCCAAAAAACAGCAGGAGGCATAAAAACCCCCTCCGCCGCATGTCCGGCGGAGGGGGTTTTCTTTGGAGAATCCGGATTTTACAGGCCCGCGGGTATTGGCAAACGCCGCGCCGTATGGTAACATAAGCACATCAGGAATCGACAGGTCCCGCAGAGTGGAGACCGATGGGGGTGGCAGCGTGTTCAGGGAGCGGAAGCGTACGGCTGTGCGCACGGCGGTGGTCATGGCCGTTGCGGCGGCCACGATGGTTCTGTGCGCCGCGCTCTATATGCGCAGTGTGACCGGCACGCTGCGTGAGGAGACCCTCTCGGGCCTGCGCGAGGTCGCCCGCCAGAGCGCGGGGAACATCGCGATGCGGATCGAAAAGGACATGCAGATGCTCGAGGCGGTCTCCCGCTTTGTGGGCGCGCAGCCCGAACTGGATATCGACGGGGTGACGCGGGTGCTCTGCGAGGAGGTCGAGAGCACCGGCTTCAAGCGGATGGGGCTCATCACCCCCGACGGCACCGCGCACACCACCGACAGCGTGGAGATGGACCTGGGCGGCCGCGGCTACTTCCTGCGGGCGATGGACGGCGAGACGGTGATCTCCAAGGAGCTGACCGACTACGCCGACGGCGAGCCGATCTACGTCTACGCCACCCCCATCCTGTGCGGCGGGAGGGCGGAGGCGGTGCTCTTCGCCACCAACGCGGCCGACGCCTTCGCGTCGGTCATCAACGTGCGGATGTTCGAGGGGGCGGGCTACTCCTATCTCACCAACGCCGGGGGCGACGTGCTGGTCCATCCGGACAACCCCGAGAGCGAGCAGGGGATGTCCAACATCTTCGACCGCATGGAGGAGGGCCGCATGCTCCCCGACGAGGAGCTCGGGCGGATGCGCCGGCGGATGTCCTCGGGCGACAGCGGCGTGGAGGAGTATTTCCGCGACGGGGAGCGCCGCTACCTCTCCTACACGCCGATCGGGGTCAACGGCTGGTATGTGCTTTCGGCGGTGTCCGGCCACGTGGCCGCCAGGAAGTCCGTCTACCTCACCATGCTCACCCTCGTGGTATGCGTCGTCACGGTCACGGTGCTCATCGGGCTGTTCGGATACATCCTCTTCATGCAGAACAGCCGCCGGCGGGAGCTCGAGCGGATCGCCTTCACCGACCCGGTCACCGGCGGGTACAACTGGAACGGGTTCATCCGCGCGGCCAGGGAAGTTGTCGGCGGCGCGGCGGAATATGTGATGGTCTCCTTTGACATCGATAAATTCAAGGTCTTCAACGACATGTTCGGACACGGCACGGGCAACGAGCTGCTCGGGCAGATCTGGGGGATCCTTTCCCGCTCCGTGCGGGAGGGGGAGCTTTTCGCGCGGGTGTCGGCGGATACCTTCGACCTGCTGCTGCACGCGGCGCCCGACGAGGAGATCGTCCGGCGGCTGACGGAGATCGGCGGGCAGATCAATCCGCCCGGACAGCGGTACACCCTCACCCTCTCCTTCGGGGTCTACCGGGTCGGCCCGCAGGAGACGGACGTCAGCCTGATGAGCGACCGCGCGAGCATCGCGCGTAAGTCGGGCAAGGACGACAGCCGCACGACGGTCGCCTTCTACGACCACGCGGTGCGCGACCGGATCCTGCGGGAGAAACAGATCGAGGACGCGATGGCCTCGGCGCTCGAGAAGGGCGAGTTCGAGGTCTACCTCCAGCCCAAATACAGCGCCTCCACGCGGGAGATCGTCGGCGCGGAATCCCTCGTGCGCTGGAACCGCCCGGGGGTGGGGCTGGTGTCGCCCAACGATTTCATCCCCCTCTTTGAGCGGGACGGGTTCGTCGTCCAGATCGACGCGTTCGTGCTGCGGGAGACCTGCCGCATGCTCCGCGGATGGGCGGACGAGGGCCTGCCCGCGATCCCGGTGTCGGTCAACGTCTCCCGCGTCAACCTGCACGATCCCGGCTTTGTCGGCAAGGTGCGCGCCGCCGCGCGGGAATACGGGGTGCCCCCCGGGCTGATCGAGCTGGAGATCACCGAGACGAGCGTGCTCGACTTCGAGAACATCGGGCGGCTGACCGGCATCATCGGGGAGCTGCACGACGCGGGCTTTTTAGTATCGATGGACGATTTCGGCAGCGGCTACTCCTCCCTCAACCTGCTGCGGCGGCTGCCGGTCGACGTGCTCAAGCTCGACCGGGCGTTCTTCGCGGGGGACGCGGACAACGCCCGCGGGCGCACGGTGATCGCCGAGGTGGCCGACCTCGCCCGCAAGCTGGACATCCAGGTGGTGGCCGAGGGGGTCGAGACGGCCGGGCAGGTGGACTTCCTCACCTCGATCGGGTGCGACGTGGTGCAGGGCTACTATTTCGCCCGGCCGATGCCTGTCGGGGAGTTTGAACGGCTGCGGCGCCCGCAAAATAAAGACGACTGAATCGGACGGGCCCCGCCGCATGGCGGCGGGGCCCGTCCTTTTTTTGCTTTTTTCGACAGAATCGCCAAAAGGATCGGGCGCGGAGCCCGTTTTCTCAAATCTTTCCTGAAAAGTCAGGATTTCGCCGTTTGCGCAAATTGACTGTTCGCTCAATTCGTGTTAAGATGAGGCATAGCAAACTATACTAATATGGGGCAATTTGCCCCTTCCCGGGACGGCTGCGGGTTTGCGCGGCCGCCGCCGGTCTGATCGGCCCCGCAGGGACCGGAGTGAGGTGCTCTATATGGAACGGATTCCGGCGCGGATGACGATGGGGATCGACATCGGCTCCACCACGGTTAAAATCATCATCGTGAAGAACGGCGACGTCGTCTACCAGCAGTACGAACGCCACATGTCGCAGGTGCGGCCCAAGACGCTTGAGCTCATCCGCATGGCCAAGGACGTCATTGGCGGCGGGGAACTCACCGTCGCGCTCTCCGGCTCGGCGGGGCTTGGGGTCGCCAAGGCGGCGGGCCTGCCCTTCATCCAGGAGGTCTTCGCCACCGGCGAGGTGGTCAAGTCCTACGCCCCCGACACCGACTGCGTGATCGAGCTGGGCGGCGAGGACGCGAAGATCATCTTCTTCACCGGCGGGCTTGAGGAGCGGATGAACGGCTCCTGCGCGGGCGGCACCGGCGCCTTTATCGACCAGATGGCCACCCTGCTCGACGTGACCCCCGAACAGCTCGACACGCTCAGCCTCGGCAGCGAAAAGCTCTATACGATCGCCTCGCGCTGCGGCGTCTTCGCCAAAAGCGACATCCAACCGCTCTTAAACCAGGGCGCGCGCAAGGAGGACATCGCCGCCTCGATCTTCAAGGCGGTCGTCGACCAGACGATCACCGGCCTCGCGCAGGGGCGGCGGATCACCGGCAAGGTGCTCTTCCTGGGCGGCCCGCTCTACTATTTCAAGGGCCTCCAGCGGGAGTTCGTCCGTTCGCTCGGCCTCTCGCACGAAAACGCCGTTTTCCCCGACATGGGCCGCTACGCGGTGGCGCTGGGAAGCGCCCTCTTCGCCGAAAAGGCGGGCCAGCCGATGACCTATGAGGAGCTCGTCGGCAGGCTCGAGGCTGCGGCCAGCGAGAGCCACGCGGCGCGCTACCTCGAGCCGCTCTTCGAGAACGCGGACGACTACGCGGCGTTTTTAAACCGCCACGGGAAGGCGTCGGTCGGCCGCGCCGACCTCGACGCCTACGAGGGGGACGCCTACCTCGGCGTCGACTGCGGCAGCACGACGACCAAGCTCGTGCTGATGGCGGAGGACGGGCGCATCCTCTACGACTACTACAGCGCGAACAGGGGCAACCCCGTCGAGATCATCCGGGAGCAGCTCGTCAAGATCCTCGCCCGCTGCGGGGACCGGGTGACGGTCCGCGGCAGCGCCGCCACAGGCTACGGCGAGGACCTTGTGAAAAATGCCTTTTCGATCGACGCGGGCCTCGTCGAGACGATGGCCCACTTCAAGGCGGCGCGCTTCTTCGACCCCAACGTCGATTTCATCCTCGACATCGGCGGGCAGGACATCAAATGCTTCAAGGTCCGCGACAACGCGATCGATTCGATCATGCTCAACGAGGCCTGCTCCTCCGGGTGCGGGTCGTTTATCGGCACCTTCGCCCAGTCGATGGGCTACAGCGTCGAGGAGTTCGCCAAGCTCGGCCTCTTCGCCAGATACCCCGTCGACCTCGGCAGCCGCTGCACCGTTTTCATGAACTCGTCGGTCAAGCAGGCGCAGAAGGAGGGCGCGGGCGTCGAGGATATTTCCGCGGGAATATCCATTTCGGTCGTCAAGAACGCGATTTACAAGGTTATCCGCGCCCACTCCGCCGAGGAGCTCGGGCAGAGCATCGTCGTGCAGGGGGGCACCTTCTTGAACGACGCGGTGCTCCGCAGCTTCGAGCGGGAGATCGGCCACAACGTGGTGCGCCCGGCCATCGCCGGGCTGATGGGCGCCTACGGCGCCGCGCTCTACGCGCGGGAGCTGGCGCTGCCGGAATCGTCGCTCATCTCGGCGGAGGAGCTGGAGGAGTTCCGGCACGAATCCAGATCGGTGACCTGCGGGCTGTGCGGCAACCACTGTAACCTCACCGTCAACACCTTCGGCGGCGGCAAGAAGTTCATCTCCGGCAACCGCTGCGAGCGCCCGCTCGGCCGGGGGGCCGGCGAGCCGCTGCCCAACCTCTTCGCCTGGAAGCTCGAGCAGCTTGAGGCGCTCAAGCCCCTGCCCGGCAGGCGCGGCAAAATCGGCGTCCCCCTCGGGCTCAACATGCTTGAGAACCTCCCCTTCTGGCACGCCTTCCTCACCGCCCTCGGCTTCGAGGTGGTGACGAGCGGCGTCTCCACCCGCGAGACCTACATCAAGGGGCAGTTTTCCATCCCGTCGGACACCGTCTGCTATCCCGCCAAGCTGATGCACGGTCACATCGCCGACCTGCTGGAACAGGGCGTCACGACGATCTTCTACCCCTGCATGACCTACAACTTTGACGAGGAGAAGGGCGACAACCACTACAACTGCCCGGTGGTCGCCTACTACCCCGAGCTGCTGCGCGCGAACGTGTCGGAGCTTTCCGAGCCGGGCGTGCACTTCCTCTACCCCCATGTGGGCATCCACCGCCCCGCCAAGTTCGCCGACAAGCTCTTCCACAACCTGCGCGCCGTCTATCCCGACATGACGCTGCGGGAGGTGCGGGAGGCCGCCCGGACCGCCTATGCGGCCTACGACGACTGGATGAAGGCGGTGAAGGCGGAGGGCCGCCGCGCGATCGCCTGGGCGCGGGAGCAGGGCAAAAAGATCGTGGTACTCTCGGGCAGGCCCTACCACATCGACCCGGAGATCAACCACGGCATCGACCGGCTGATCGCCTCCTTCGGCATCGTGGCCGTCAGCGAGGACTGCGTGGCCGACCTCGTGGAGCCGGTGAAGGTGCACGTGCTCAACCAGTGGACCTACCACGCGCGCCTCTACAACGCCGCCAAATATGTCACCGCCCAGCCGGACATGGAGCTGGTGCAGCTGGTCTCCTTCGGGTGCGGCATCGACGCGATCACGACCGACGAGGTCCGCGACATCCTGGAGGCGGGCGGCAAGCTCTGCACCCAGCTCAAGATCGACGAGATCACCAATCTCGGCGCGGTCAGAATCCGTATCCGCAGCCTGCTCGAGGCGGCGGAAGAAAGGGAACGCAGCCATGCAGCTACAAAATGACGAACGCGTCCTCTTTACCAAAGAGATGAAGCGCGACTATACGATCCTCGTGCCCACCATGCTCCCGGTGCACTTTAAGCTGATGCTCAACATCCTGCGGGAGTACGGCTACCGGGCGGAGCTTTTGGAGAACAGCGGCCAGCGGGTGGTGGACAGCGGTCTGCGCAACGTGCATAACGACACCTGCTACCCGGCGCTGCTCGTCATCGGCCAGATGATCGACGCGCTCGAATCGGGCAGGTGGGACGTGCACAAGGTGGCGCTGCTCATCACCCAGACGGGCGGCGGCTGCCGCGCGTCCAACTACATCCACCTGCTGCGCAAGGCGCTGAAAAAGAGCGGCTACGGATTCGTGCCGGTCGTCTCCCTCTCGGCCAACGGGATGGAGAAAAACCCGGGCTTTTCCCTCACGCCGATGATGCTGGACCGCATCTTTTACGCGATGACCTACGGCGACCTGCTCATGCTGCTGGCCAACCAGTGCCGTCCCTACGAGACGGAGGCGGGCGTCACCGACGCGCTCGTCGACCGCTGGGCGAACCGGCTGACCGACGAGATGAAGGGGCGCGGCCCCCTCAGCTACCGGGCGGTGCGCCGCAACTACGACGCGATCGTCGCCGACTTCGCGGCCCTCCCCCGCAAAACGGAGGAGAAGGTGCTGGTCGGCGTGGTGGGGGAGATCTATGTGAAGTTCTCCCCCCTCGGCAACAACAACCTCGAGGATTTCCTCCTCTCCGAGGGGGCGGAGGTCGTCGTGCCGGGGCTGCTCGATTTCTGCCTCTACTGCGTCTACAACCAGCTCAACGACCACAAGCTCTACGGGGCGGGCGGCTTCTGGAAGACGCTCGTCTTCCGCAAGGTCTACGACATGCTCTGCAAAAAGCAGAAGGACGTCATCGAGGCGGTCACCCGGGAGGGCACCTTCCGGCCGGGGGGCTATTTTCCGCATACGGTGGAATTGGTCCGGGGCTATATCAGCCATGGCGTCAAAATGGGCGAGGGCTGGCTGCTGACGGCCGAAATGCTCGAGCTGATCGAGCAGGGGGTGGGCAACATCGTCTGCACCCAGCCGTTCGGCTGCCTGCCCAACCACATCGTGGGCAAGGGGATGATGCGCATCATCAAGGCGCGCAACCCCGATTCGAACATCGTGGCGGTCGACTACGACCCGGGCGCCACCAAGATCAACCAGGAGAACCGCATCAAGCTGATGCTGGCCAACGCCGCCTCGATCGCCGAGCAGCACGCGGCGCGCGAGGTGCCGCTGCCGCGGCACGAGGAGGAATACGGCGGCGAGCCCGCCGTCTCCTCCGGGTTTTTCAGCAATTCCCTGCATGAATAACAACCGGGAGGAGGGGTCTTTCTGAGCGCGGAAACCTTCTGCGGGACCGTCCTTTGCTTTTTCATCTACAGCTTTTTGGGCTGGTGCTGCGAGTGCGTCTACTGCTCCATCCCGGCCGGCCGGTTTATCAACCGGGGCTTTTTGAACGGCCCGCTCTGCCCGGTCTACGGCTTCGGCGCGCTGGCGGTCATCCACTGCCTGACGCCGGTCGCTTTCAGCCTGCCGCTCCTCTTTGTCTGCGGCCTGCTCGTCACGAGCGCGCTCGAATACTTCACCGGCTGGCTGCTGGAGACGATCTTCCACGCCAAGTGGTGGGACTATTCCAACATGCGCTTCAACATCCGCGGCCGGGTCTGCCTGCTGAACTCCGTCCTCTTCGGCCTGCTCGGCGTGTTCGTCATGCGGGTGCTGCACCCCTTTGTCGGGCGTATGGTCGGGTCCTTATCCTTTGTGATGCTCATCTGGTTCGCCTCGGCGCTGACCACCCTGCTCGCGGTCGACCTCTTCCTCTCGGTGCGCACCGCCCTGCAGCTTTCGGGCAAGCTCGACGCGCTGCGCGACGCCCTCGAGGACGCGCGCGCCCGCACCGACGTGGTCATCATGGAGAAGAAGCTCCAGCTGGAGGAACAGCGCGCGCTGCCCCTCTCCGACCGGATCGACCGGCTGCTGGAAAAGGGGGAGGGCCTGCGCCTGCACGAGCGGCTGAACGCCCTTGCCGGCAGCCACAACGCCCTCCACCGCCGCATGCTCGACGCCTTCCCGCACATGCAGTTCCCCCGCTCCCCCGCTTCGCTTGACGCCCTGCGCGAGGGCGTCGCCAGGATGCGCGCGGAGAAAAAAGAGCGGAAGGTCGCGAAAAGGGACGGAAAATAGAAAAAAGGGGCGCTTTTGAAAAAGCGCCCCCGTGACCCCGAAAACGCTGATCAGGCCGGGCTGATTGCCGTGCTGCCAAAAACCGGGCCGTCAATCCTTTGGATTGACGGCCCGGTTTCTTTCGTTCGTGGACCCGGGTGGAAATCGGCCTTATTTAAACTTGACGGCGGTGCCGTAGGCGATCACCTCGGCGGCGCCCTGCATGACGGCGGAGGAGGCGTAGCGCATGCAGACGACGGCGTCCGCGCCGAGCCCTTCCGCATCCTCGACCATCCGCTTGGTGGCGATGGCGCGGGCCTCGTTCATCATCTCGGTATAGGCCTTCAGCTCGCCGCCCACGAGGGTTTTAAACCCCTGCGTGATATCCCGGCCGATGTTTTTCGATTGGATGGTGCTGCCCCGGACGAGCCCGAGGGTCTCCAGCTCTTTTCCGCTGATCGTTTCAGTAGTTACCAAGATCATCTTCTTCACCACTCCTGATTTCTTTGATTCGTTCCGTCAGAACGTAGATGGATACGCTGATGAGCGCCAGAAAGACGAGGCAGCCCACCACCTTAAAAAAGACCGGCATGGGGACCAGCAGGCAGAGCGCCAGATAGCCGAAAAACCAGAGCACCAGAAAGGTCGTGATAACGGCGGGCGCAACGAGCTTTTTTCCCTTCAAGAAACCGCCTCCTTTTTATCCGCCGCAGCGTTTTTCCAGCGCGAGCAGCCCTTCCTTGACGTCCAGTCCGCCCGCGTAGCCGGTCAGGGAACCGTTTTTGCCCACCACCCGGTGGCAGGGCACGAGGATGGCCACGGGGTTCCGGTGGTTGGCCATGCCCACCGCCCGGCAGGCCTTTGGATTGCCGAGCCTTGCGGCGATCTGCCCGTAGGAACGGGTCTCGCCGTAGGGGATTTCGCAAAGCGCCGCCCAGTCGGCGCGCTGGAAGGCCGTGCCCTCCAGCGAAAGCGGCAAATCAAACGCGCGCCGCTCCCCGGAGAAATATTCGGCCAGCTCCCGCGCGGCCCGCCTGAGCAGGGGCGTCTCCGCCTCCGTGTAGCCCTCCGGCTTTTCGCCGCGCAGGAAGAAGAGGGCGCAGATGCCCCTCCCGTCCTCGGCGATGCCGACCGTCCCGAAGGGGGATTCGGTGTACAGGATCTGTTTCAATGCGTCGCCTCCCAACAGTCAATAAAGGGTTGTCTGGGCTGCTTTCAGGGATTTTGCCGCCCGGTCGGAGATGCGCTCCCCTCCGCGCGGCCAGCCGGTCAGCATGGGGGCGGCGGGGTCGTGCGCCGCCGCGCACCGCAGGGCGGCGGCCTGGCCGGTCGTGGCGTAGCAGTAGACGCAGCCGCCGGGGCAGGTGTTGTACGCGCCGATGTCGACGCTTTCGCAGCAGCCGCAGGCGGGGCGCTGGCCGGGGTCCTTCGCGGCCTTGACGGGGCAGCCGAGGATCCCGCCCACCAGCTCCGGGTCGATGCAGGCCGCGTGCCCGATGCCGAAGGCCGACAGGTCGATCGTTTCCGCGCAGGTAAAGAGGGAGAAGCCGTGCCGCGCCGCGATCTCCCCGAAGCCCCCGGCCACGTCCAGGCATTCCGAGCGGGTCATCTCGCGGTAGGCGCCGCCCGTGTGGCGGTAGGGGTCGACGAAGCTGAAGACGCAGCGTTCGGCCGCGCCCTCCAGCGCGTTGCAGAGCGCCTCGAAGCGTTCCAGATGCCATGCCGTGGGATACCGCCCGTCCACCATGACGGGATCGTACCGCCAGACGACCCGTTTGGGGCCGAGCCGCCGGGAGAGCGCCCAAAAGGCGCGGACGAGCTCCTCCTTTGGGGGCAGGCCGGGTTCCGTCCGCGGCCCGTAGGGGGTCAGCGTGAACTGGAAATAAAACGGGTAGCCCGCCGCTTCGATCCGCGGGAGGGCGTCCAGCATGGGGGCGGGGTTCTTTGTCCAAAAGACGATGCAGTCGACCGTTTCGGGCGAAAGCGGGATCCGGCTCAGCTGGCGGGGGTTATGCGGGTTCGGCACCAGGACGAAGCCCTCCGCGAGGCGGTTCAGAAACCACGCGGAATAATAGGCCGGAATATCCGTCCGGCGGCTTACGCTGAGGATCACGGTCCTTCCCTCCCCTCCGCCAGCATTACCTTTCGTTTATTGTACCCCAATTCCCCTCCGCTTACAAGCACGGATTGCGGGGAAACCGCACCCTGTTAACGAACTGCCGGGCGCGCCGGAATGGCCGAAAAAGCGGCAGACTTACGAAATGGCCCGGCCCATTCGGGAAAATGGGTCAATATTGGCACTATACAAGCCGGGCTAAACCGGCTATAATGGGAGAAAAGAGCTGGGAGAGGGGCTAACAGGCCATGCGGATTCGAATCAGGGAGCTGCGGACGGAGCATGGATACAGAGAACAGGAGCTGGCCCGGCTGCTGTCGATCAGCGTGAGGACCCTTCGGCGGTATCAATCCGGGCAGACGAGGCTCCCGGGGGATACGTTGATGAAGCTGTCCGCGATTTTCGGCGTTCCGCCGGAGGAGATTTTGATGGAGGAGGACGAGGCTGATGACCGGTAAGATCCTATTTTCGCACGAGGGGGCCCGCTCGGAGGACGCGCTCGACCGGACGCGCCCGTTTGTTTACGAGGGGTCGCTGCTCCTTCCCGGCCAGACGAACGATCCCGCCCGGGAGATTACGAATTCGATCACCATCCCGCGTGATATCGCCCAGAAGCTCAGGCGGATCAACGGGAAGTTTTCGCTGACCGAGGTAAAGGCGGGCTATAAAAACGCGAACGTCTTTTCCCGCCGCGCAAAGGTCTTCGACTCGGTCAACCGCGTCTGCTACCTCCGCTATGCCGACGGGACGCTGCAGGTGTGCGAGTTCAAGGGGACGCGCGGCTCCAACTACAGTGCGCTCTATCCCGCGCTGGCCGAGCTGCTCCGCCGGGAGGGCTTTGAGGAGAGGGCGGACGGCTTCGCCGTTCCGGACGACCGCGTGGACCTGCTGGTGGACCTGGTCAACGAGGTTTTCCGGATGCAGGAGGCCGGAGAGCTGCGGCTGGAGGCGGCCGACGAGGTGGACACGATGACCTTCCCCGACGGCAGGCACTACTACTTCAAAGCCTACTGGAGACCGGCGGGGGCCGGGACCGCTCCGCAGGAAGCCGCTGCGGATGCGGAGGATATCCCCGGTCAGGTCGCCCAGATCCGGGCGTGTATCCGCAGGCTCGCGGGGGCCGGCCTGCGCTGTGTCGGCAGGGAACAGCTGGAGGAGATCCAGCAGGCTGCGGAGCAGCTGAAAAACGAGCTGGACATCGTCAGCGGCGTCTGCCGAAACGGTTTGGATTCCTTCGACCGCGCCAGGCAGCTCGGACTCTGAAACAACAGCGGGAACCTATCACCGGGAGGACGCGGCCTCGGCCGCGTCCTCCCGGCTTTCGCTTTCGGCGGACAGCTTGCTTTTTGGCTGCCGGCAGGCTATACTGGGAGTACAAATGTTGTTTTTCCAACAAGGGAGGTGCCAAATGGACGATTATGAAGCCATTCTCCGGAGAGTCCCGCTCTTCGCCGGGATCCGGCCCGACGAGTGGGAACGGATGCTCGGCTGCCTTGGCGCCGTGCACCGGCGCTATCCCGCCGGGGAATTCATTTTAATGGCGGGCCAGCCCGCCGACCGGGTCGGCGTCCTGCTGGAGGGGCGCGCGCGGGTCCTGCGGGAGGAGTTTTCCGGCGCCCGCACCATCCTCACAGCCCTTGCGCCGGGGGACCTCTTCGCGGAGGCGTTTGCCTGCGCGTCGGGCGGCGGGCGGACGCTCCCGGTCAGTGTGCTTGCAACGTCGGACTGCCGCGTCCTGCTGATCGACTACCGGAAAATCATCACCGCCTGTCCGTCGGCCTGCGATTTTCACGCGCGGCTGGTCCGGAACATGCTGGCTGTGCTGGCGGACAAAAACCTGCTCCTCAACCGCAGGCTGAGGCACCTCTCCAAGCGCACCACCCGGGAAAAGCTGCTCTCCTACCTGTCGGAGGAGGCGGCGGCCCATGGCGGCGGGGAATTCGACATCCCCTTCGATCGGCAGGGGCTGGCGGACTATCTCTGCGTGGAGCGCAGCGCGATGTCCGCCGCCCTGTCCAAGCTGCGGGAGGAGGGACTGCTGGAGACCCGCCGCAGCCATTTCCGCCTGCTGCGTCCCCGGGACCGGGAGGACGCGGAGCTGTTCTGACGGCGCGGGTAAAGAACCTGAGACGGGCGCAAAAAGCCGCGGGGCCGTTCGGCCCCGCGGCTTTTCCGCCGTCCTGCAAAGCTGTTTGGGGACAGCTGCCCCCTGCCCTCGGGCGAGAGGTCAAAGGGAGGCAGCGGTTTATTTGGCGGAAGCGGTGGGATTCAAACCACGAGATGTTGCAGCCTATCTGATTTCGAGACAGGCTTCTACGCTTTTGACGAATACTTCAAACCCCATTTTTTTGCGTGCCGCGCCGTTTACATGGGTATCCTGAAAAGGGAAAAAGAACTTTCCGACTTCCTTCTCCAGGGTTCTGGCAATGTCGGGAAGCGCATCAACAGACTTCCCGTTCAGGAAAGCGTCCACCCCCTTGAATGGAACGGGTTTTGTCCCGGCGGCACCGAATATAACACGGCTTTCTGTGACGATCCCGTCCTGAATCTGCAGGCGGATGGCGCTTCCTGTCAATGGGAAATCAAACGATCCGCGCAGGGCCTTCCGGACATAAGCGCTGCGCTCGTTCGCCTGAAGCGGCGGCAGCTCGATACCGACAAGAATTTCGTTATGCGCGAGATTTTTGTTGTTGCGGCCCCATCTGCCATAGAGATCGAAAACAGGTGTTTTCCGCACCCCTTCAGGGGCGGAGATGACGCAGTGCGCATCGTACGCGATCAATGCCGGCGCGACATCAGACTGAAACAGTGCCAGACAGTCAGGGCTTTTCCTGGCCTGGTAGCAGCGGTCTCCACCCCATTTCAGGCAATGGTTCACATCCGACCACGGCACATGGTTGTTAAAGAACATGCAGCGATTTTCCTGCAAAATATTTCCGCCAATCGTGCCCTGATTGCGGATCTGAGGTGATGCGACCCGAGAGGCGGCCTGCCAGATCGCCGTGTAATCGGCAATAGCGCAATGCTGATTCAAGTTGGCAAGCAATTCTGATGCGCCGATGAAGATCCCGCCGTCTTCCGTCTTACGAATGCCATGCATCTCCGGATAACCGAACACGTAGCAAAGTTCCGTCTGTTCCTCCAGCTTCTGGTTCAGGCGGGGGATCAGATCCGTTCCGCCGGCTACGATCTTTGCCTGCGGGTGATCAGACAGGTATTGAATCGCCTCTGCGAGCGAGTTGGGATGAGCAACGATCATTTTTCCGCTTCCTCCTTTCCCATCCGCTCTGCCGCCAACCTGACGGCGTCTTCAATTTGAGCGTATCCCGTGCACCGGCAGAGGTTTCCGGCAATTGCCTCCCGAATACAGCGGCTGTCCGGATGTGGTTCGGATTCCAGAAGCGCTTTGGTGGTCATCACAAATCCGGGCGTACAAAAGCCGCACTGGACCGCACCGGCGTCCAGAAACGCTTCCTGAATAGGGTGCAGCGTATCGCCGTCGCTCAGACCCTCGATGGTCTCTATATTCCGACCGTTTGCCTGCATCGCAAGCATCACGCAGGAATAAACGGGCCGTCCGTCTAGCAGAACCGTACACGCACCGCATTCCGCGCTGCCACATCCCTTCTTGGTTCCCGTCATCTGGCGGATCGAGCGAAGGTAATCGATGAGCAACATACCGGTAGGAACCAGATCCCGGCAGGTCCTCCCATTGATCGTGGCTGAAAAATCAAACAGATTATCCATTGGCTTCCTCCTTCCGGGCAGAGGCTTCGCGTTCCCGTTTTAATTCTTCCGTCTGCTTTTCCATGATCTTCTTGCACACCACGGCAGGCGTGATCGGGACCTGATCAAATCGGATGCCCGTTGCATCATACAGAGCGTTTGCGATCGCTGGCGCGATGGAGATGATCGGGGGTTCGGCAATACACTTGGCGCCGAAGGGACCGTATGGGTCTACGGTCTCGACAAACGCCATATGGATCGGAGGAATGTCCAATGCGGTGGCGGGCTTATATTCAAGGATGGTGTTTGCCTGGTATACGCCCTCGGCATTGATCGACAAGTTCTCTGTTGTCGCGCTGCCGAATCCCTGTACGACGCCTCCATAGACCTGTCCGGCGGCCATCTGCGTATTGATGACTCGGCCGATATCGTGCACGGAAACGAGTTTTTCCACCTTATAGTTTCCATACTCGTCTACGCTGACCTCTGCCATCTGTACGCCGAACGGATAAGAGGGAGCCAGATTTCCGTACCCGGTTTTATCGCCATAATCTGTCCATGTCGGCTCAAACATACCAAATCCGACAATGGGGCTTCCGTTTCTCGTGTAGGAGCATTTTTTGGCGGCTTCATCAAGAGACATGATTTTCTGATCTGTAAAGCTGCCATATACCGCACCGTTCCGCACTTCGCAGTGCAGGACGCCGCAGTGATTGTTCAGGATCTGCTGGATCTGCTCTTTCAGGTTTTTGGCGGCGCTTACGGCGGCACTGCCCAGACTGCTCATCAACTTACTCCCATTGGTACCGGTGGAGAACGGCGTCAGAGCGGTATCGCCCATAACAATCTTGATTTGAGAAGGGTCGACGCCAAGCTCTTCGCTTACCAGCTGCACCAACCCGGTGCTTATACCCTGGCCGATCTCCGACTCGCCAACAAGAAGCGTGAGGTTTCCGGAGCTTTCCAACCTCAGCAGTGCGCTGGTTCCGCTGAATTCGTATTTTCCGGCCTTTGATCCAGAGCAGTGGATCAGGGAAGCAACGCCGAGTCCGCGGCCAGGTTTCTTTTCCGCCCTCTTTTTATCCCAGTCCATAAGCTCTTTGGCCTTCTGCATACATTCGGCGATTCCGTTGGTGGCATATTTAAATCCGTGGATCGAGGTGTCGCCCGCCTTGTGGTAGTTTTTCATTCGCAGTTCCGTCGGATCCATCTGAAGTTTTTTGGCTAGCATGTCGATGGTCTGCTCCAGCGCAAAATGCATTTGCGGATTGCCGAATCCGCGATATGCACCGGTGGGCGTATGGTTGGTATAGAGGCCGTTGCCCTCAACATAGGTGCTCTTGAACGTATAGTTATTGTCCGCACGGAAGCAGGCGATGGCTGTTACAGCGTCAGAATCGGAGGAATAGGCGCCAAAGTCGCTGAGCAGCTTCATTTTTTTGCTGATAAAATGCCCTTCCTTGTCAGCTGCAATCGACAGATCGAATTCCATACCCAGTGAAGGGCGGCAAGCGAGGAACTCTTCCAGACGGGTGTTGGTCATCTTCACAGTCCCCTTGACCAGACAAGCAAGCAGCGCCGCGACGGCAGGCATCGGCTGGTCATTGCGCGCACCGAATGCGCCGCCAATCATCTGTGCTTTGATCTCAATATCCTTTTCAGGAACGCCTGTGACGGCAGAGATATCCTCGCGGATATGGAACCACACCTGAGACGCGCAATAGACTGTCAGCTTTCCCTGATTATAGACAGCTGTCGCGCTATTGGGTTCGAGATGCAGCTGGTGCAGAGAGGGGAATACAAAATGCCCGCCGACTACAACATCCGCGCCGGCAAAATCACTGTCCGTATTTCCTCGTTCTACGATAAGCGGCATCGCCACGTTGCCGGGTTTGTCGTTGCGGGTCAGGTTTTCCGCCGCATATGCATCCTGCAGGGAGGCGACGATGGGCAGCTGCTCATATTCCACGTCGATATAGGCAAGGGCCTCTTCCGCCGTTTTTTCATCCACCGCAACGACTGCGGCGACTACATCGCCGATAAACCGGACATAATCCTCCGCAAATAGCCATGCGTCACCGATGGCGCCCATTCGAAAATACTTGCGGTTCATCGGAATGTCTTTTGCCGTAAATACACCGATGACACCGGGCAGCGCCTTTGCGCGGGATGTGTCAAGCTTTAGAATTTTGGCATGGGCATAGCGTGCATGCAGTTCTTTTGCGTAGTAGGTGCGCGGAAGGATTACGTCGTCACTGAAACAGGCCCTTCCCGTTACTTTTGCAACACCGTCCACACGGCGAACGGGCTTTCCGATATACTTGTATTCACTCATGCCATAGCTCCTTTCTTCATTGATGGACAGGCAAAATTGCGGTTCTCTACTTGCGGAATTAAAACAGAATAAGGACTTTATGTGTTTCCATTCCGATTTTTGCACTGTGATCGTCCTCGGGCAAATAGATTCAGAAATCGGAGGAACTTTCGTTTCCCGGTGTTGGCACAGCCGGGATATCCCGATCTATTATGTGATAGGCAGCCGCCGCGCCGTCGGTTTTTTCTGCGTTATAGCGCCGCAGAAATGCGTCGGTAAGCTGCTCGCAAATGGTGATGACATGTGCGATACCGTCCGTATCCAGATTGTCGAAGTGAATCCCGCAGCAGACGGAAACCGGTTCTCGAACGGACAAACAGATGCGTACAGCTGTTTTTTCCGCTGCGATGGCGTCCTTGTGCCCAGGGACGGGAGTTGTCCACACATCGCATCGGGAAAGGCGTTTCCCGTGTATTTCCGCTCCGGGTGTTGCCAGAGCACAGCCGCCAACGTGGGGCAGTTCACCGCCATACAAAAAGCAGCTCAGGCCGTTCCCGCCCGTTGTGTGGACGTCCAGGCAGATCGTGCATTCAGATGGATGAATATCTTCGGGGTGCTTTCCTTCCATGCGGGCCTCCTAATCCCCATAGTTGATCGGCGAATAGATATCCTTCAGCGCTTTTTGTGATAACACGATGTATCGCTTGCCGGCTTTCATGATGATCCCCTCTTTTTCCAGCCGTCCCATATGCCGGGAAACTGTCTCGCGGGAGGCGTTGATTTTGTTCGCCAGATCCTGATGCGTCAGAGGATGGTCCAGGCAGATCCCCTCGGGCACCGGTGTCCCGAATATCAGAGACGCGTGATACAGTTCACCGGCAAGGCGCTGATATACATTTCCAAACGAAAGATCCGAGATTTGCATGGCCATGACGTTGATCTTACGGATCAGCATGTTTAACACAACCTGATTCAGGGAAGTATCAGATGCTAGATATGATCTAAAAATCGGAACGCTGATCCGATACAGGGTTACATCTGAAATCGCTTTTGTACCATACAGGATTGGTTCGTTATGATAGATCGCGCTTTCTCCGCATATTGCGCCGACTCCCATATTGGTAACAATCTTTTCATCTCCATATATACCGATCAAAAATTGGATTAATCGCCCCGATTTTACAATATAGATACATTGGACGGTATCTCCCTGATTAAAAAGGAACTCTCCTTTTTTCAACTTGATCTCGTCCGCCCCCTGCAAGATGGCTCCCCAAATTGCCAAATCACACCGAATCCACGAAGACGATTCGGTCACATCGAACACCTCTTTCCATTGGGATCCATAAAGATACGCTTGTTCTATAGACATTGGGATCTTGGAATTACAGCAATTTGATTTTTATTGAAGCGTCAAAACAACGCAGGCGTTTTTGGTGCGATGCACCAGCGGCATTATACGGGCATACAGAACGGCTTTCGGCGGCTATTGTGGTGAGGCGTTCGGATCCGCTGCTTACCGGTGCGGAGCTTTTGCGGTGCCGTCCCAAGGGACGAATTTCTCATTTTTCAGACCAAATTGCATCAGTACTTTTCCGATGACATGTTCGACCTGATCATCAAGCGTTTTCGGGTCGTTGTAAAAGGTCAGCATGGGTGGAACGATAGAACATCCGGCATCAGCGGCGAGATACATATTTCGTAGATGTATTTTGGACATGGGAATCTCCCGTGGGACTAAAACGACCTTCCGTCCCTCTTTCAGGCAGACGTCCGCCGCGCGTGCCAGCAGGTTTCCGGCGTTCCCGGTTGCAATATTGGAAAGACTTTTCATACTGCACGGAATGACGATCATACCGTCTGTACAGAACGATCCGCTGGAGATCTTTGCACCCAGGTCATGGTCATCGTATACATAGTCAGCGAGAGCTTCAACATCCGCGATATCCATCTGCGTCTCTTCGTGAAAGTTTGTTTTTGCCCCATCGGAAATGACCAGATGCGTTTCCATCCCTTCCATTCGCTTGAGTATTGCCAGAAGCCTCGCGCCCATCTCGACCCCACTGGCTCCCGAGATTCCTACCACTAGCTTCATGTAAGACATCCTCCTTATTCAAGAAACCCCACAGATATATACGTTTGACAAAAAACGCCAGAAACGACGGCAGCTCCGCATTCGGGACATCGCCACCCCCCTTTGCTGACGGTCGCCTTAAATGTGGAGTGGCATGCTTTCATTTAATATATAGAAAACAGATAAAAACCGCAAGTATAATGATATTCAAACTACGAGCGGCCGCCACCTGGCACATAGGCGCTTCTCCTCAAAATTACGAAGATCATCCGCGGGTCAAGTTTGGTACCAGAGCCGCGATAAACATGCTGAAATCTCAGCGATTTGAGAATCCTTTCATTGCAATCCGGAAAGCCTGCGGAAACCAGCTTGAAAAGTCAGCGGGTCTTTTTGCAAGCATGCTTTCAATATCCGCCATAGAAAACCATCGGAGTTCAGAGACTTCCTGTGGATTCGGCGTTAAAGCGGAAAAAAGTCTGCTGTCAGGCTTATATAAAAACACATGGTCGATCTCATGCTCGGACAGGCCGTCATATTGTGAAAAATAATAAAAGCGATCGATGTATAACGGTATTCCCACGTCGAGTCTGCCTCCCTCAGAGAAGGAATCAATCCGAAGGTCTGGAATAAGGATTCCCAGCTCATCCAGAAATGTCCTGCGTATGGCCGTGCCGTAATCTTCGTCCTTATAGAGATGGGAACAGCATGTGTTGCTCCACTTCCCACCTGAATGATATTTGCAGAGCGCCCTTTTCTGGAGAAGAATCCGATCGTAATCATCTGCGACAAAAACAGAAAAGGCTTTATGCAGAAGCCCCTCTTTGTGAACGCTCATTTTTTCACCGTAGCCAAGAACATTTTCGTCGCGGTCAATCAGTATCAGCAGAGATTCCATATGTGCGGCCTTTCTATTACGCCCCGTTCCAGAGTTGCTGTTGAGATTCCTCTCTGATAACAGGATTGCTTTTAATCGTGAGGACGCCACAACAGCGGCATGAGATTCCGAAGGCCCGCGGGCCAATCCGCAGCAGCGAGCCTTCGGAATCTGGAAGCAGAGGTTGCTGTTTCGACAGATTAATAGTTATAGCGCTTCGGTTCCAGGGCCATGTGGATGTAATGGATCATCGTAACAATGTCAAACACAGGAAGTCCGGTCACACGGGCCACGTCAGCCGAATAGGGAGGCAAATTCGTGCACTCAATAACGATTGCCCCGATATCCCCATCTGATGTGAGCTCTTTCGCGGCTTTTACCATATCCGCCCTCAAAACCTCTGGGTCGAAGGTGGGATCCGGGGAACGCATGGCGGTAAAGGCGGCGCACCCGTCAAGCCCGACAATTTTTGACGGAATGTTCTGGATCCCGACCCCCTCAAGATGAGAAAGGCGGAGGGAGTCTTTTTCCGCCGTAATGATCCCCACTTTTTTGCCCGGGGGCAAAATGCTGTAAACATACTTTACCTGTATGAGGCTGGAAGTAAATATCGGTATATTCACTGCGGAGGAAAAGACGTCCTGAAAAGAGGCCAAAAAACCGCAGCTTGTTGTGATCGCTTTACAGCCTTCGGCTTCCAACTCCCTGGCGGCCTTAATAAATGGATTCAGAACAGATGGGTCGGTGTCTCCCACCACCTTGCTGATGGTAGCGCCGGGCACAACCTTATAGACCACCGGGAAATCGTAAGTGGCGGCATTGCCGATGTCACCGGGGATTCTTGGTATTTCGCTGTCCAGCACCAGAATACCAATTTTTAAGCCATAAACCGAATACCCTCCGTGAACCATCATATCGCTTTTCCCTCCGTCTCTCGTATCAGATAAACAGAAAAACAAGTGCTACCAGGATGAAATAAATGCACTGCGGACAAGAATACTTCATGGACTTCATGGGATTGATCTGTTTCCCGATGACGCCTCCCACGAGGCCGACAGTCAGGAAAGTGAGCATATCCGCAGGTGGGAGTCCCTGGCCTGCCATGGCAAGATGTGCGCCGGCAACCGTGGCATGCACGGGAGTGACGCCGATCTGGGTCAAGGCGGGCCCAAGAACCGTGAAGATGGTGGTTTGTGTCGAGGACTGGAGACCGGTAATCATGCCGGTCATCACCATTGTGAAGCTGCCGGTCAGCTTCAGCAGGGAGTCCTGGATGGATGCGGCAAATTCCTGCATGAACGCAACCTGCCCGCCGGCGCGAAAAGCGCCAATAAGGAAGGCGGAACAGACCATGATGACTTCGGGGAGGAGCATCTTTCTGAAACCGATTTTGATGATGTCTCCGGTATGGTCCCGGGTGGGTTTGTAGAGAAAACTAATGATAAAGGCGATTACCACCGCGAGAACAATTTTGTTTGTAATCCCGCCGATGATTGGAATTGTTTTTACGCCGGCAAGAGCGATGTCAAGGAAAGCGATGGGGTTGTGGCCCAGAGACTGGAACAAAACGATTACAAAAAGAAGCACGAAGGATACCATAGAGCCCCACGTATTCCGGAGGATTTCCTTGGGAGATTCCTTGGGGATGAGTTCTTCCGGAAGCTGCTTGATCTTTACCCAGCGGGAAGCGTAAAGGCTCATGAGAATAACTCCGATTCCCACAGTGAAATAGGTGAGGGTGATAGCGGGAGTCTCGTCTTTCAGCCCGACCAGAGAAGCGGCAAGCACAGTGGCTTGGCTGATCGGAGGCATAATAGAACCCATTGCCGAGCCCATGACGAGACTGGCGGTGATCTGTTCGGGTTCGAGCTTGAGTTCTGCCAGGGCATTGATTCCCAGGAACCCGATAATCGTTACCGCCGCAGTGGCATCTCCGAAAAGGGCGCCGCCGACAACGCAGAAAAGGATCATAACGACCAGAAGGCCCTTGGGCGTTCTACCAAAAGTAGAACGCATAAAGTTTAAAAAAGCTTCCATGCCTCCGTTATGTACCAACACTTCAGAAAACAGAGCGCCAAAGAAAATGAGCCATATGATGAACGATACGTTGTTGAGGCCGGAAAAACCAGCTTGTAACCATTCGACGGGGTTATAGACGCCGCCCATCAGCAGCGCGGCAAGAGCGCCAAGAATCAGAGCAAACCGCACATCTCCACCGATTTTCGGAATCTTCTTAATGACCATGATCGCAATGATCACTGCAAATGGGACAATAATTTTGATCATAGAAAATGTCCCCTTCTTTTATTTGTCATGTGAACGTTCCTTTTTATCCGATTCAGATATCTTGCTATTACCTCCGCCCAAAAGGTTAGCAGGCCCCTTTCTGCTCAGATTGGTTTCTATGATTTTTCAGCTTCTTCAGGGCCTTTTTTCCGGTGGGGGATGTATACATACCAAAATGACAGGTTATTCTTTACCCTCGCAGTCCTCCGGCGCGGGAACCGTCACTCGTGTGAACTCCTGCCACTCATTGAAAGGGGCGGTTGCATCGATGCCGAGCTTTGTGGTATGGATACCGTATTTGTCACGGCCGAAGCCCATGGCATTGGGCACCACCAGCAGCCCCTCGGCTGGACGCATCCGGGTAGCCATGGCCCAGAAGAGGTCGGCGGGATCGAAGACGTTTACATCCTCATCGACAATGATGCAGTTCTTGAGAAATTTGAAGCTGCCAAAGGCCATCATCAGGGCGTTCTTCACCTCAAATTCATACTGCTTATGGATGGCGATGGCACAGGTCAGATAGTTTTTGCAGACCATAATATTGATGGCGCGTACGTCAACATTATTAGCGGTCAGGCATTTCTTAATCTGTGCTTCACGGGGGGAGCCCAGGAGGGTGATGTCGTCTGTAGAACCTGCACGGATGACCTGGATCATGGGATTTTTCCGCATGGTTAAGCACTGGAAGTGTACAATGTGGTTTTTCATTGTTTCAATGTAGTACTCCTGGAAATCTCCGAAAGGTCCTTCGTCCTCCATCTCGCCGGGCATAATCTTTCCCTCGATAACGACTTCTGCATAGGCGGGAACTTCCATATCGATGGTCTTGCACTTTACGAGGGGAATAGGCTCGCCGCAAAGCGCGCCTGCGATCTCAAGCTCGTCCACATCTCTTGCAGGGCCGCAGGCAGCCGCCAGAAGGCACATGGGATGGCTGCCGATTACCACAGCGATCTCGAGGGGTTTTTTCATTGCGACGGCTTTTCGGTAATAGCTCTCCAGATCCTGCGTGGGAGACATACGGAGTCCGGTCTTGTCAGGCCCCTTAAGCTGCATCCGGTTAAACGAACAGTTCCTCACACCGGTCTCGGGATCTTTTGCAATTACCATTCCTCCGGTGATGTATCTGCCGACGTCATGCGCGGAGTGTACGATAAAAGGGAATTTACGGATATCAAAATCACCTTTATTAAGGACTACTTCATGTACAGGAGCGTGATCGACCATGACGGGTTTGATCCGTTGTTCCATACGCTCGCCGAAAATATCTACTACATTCTCAATGGGGCACTCGAAAACAGAAGCAAGAAACGCTCTTTTGCCGAAGAGGTTATTGAATATCGGATAATCGTAGCCTTCAATATTCTTGAAAATAACGGCATTCCCCGTTTTCTCCTGTTCAGCCAGAAGTTGCGGAATGTGAGAAAGCTTTACCCTGTCCTCCACCACATCCAGATAGCCCTGTTTGTTGAGATGATCCAGGTATTCTCTTACATCCTTGATCATTTTCATCCCTCTTTTCAATAGATACTATGAGTGAGGAAAGGATCCGAAAAGACAATTATCCTCTTTTCGGATCCTTTCAACTCTGCGGCATGCCGCAGACAAGACGTTATTTAAAGATAATCTTCAATGGAAATACGGTTCATGGTCTTCTCGTCAGGCATGACTCTGGTGGCAAATTCTTTCCCGACCGGTTTTGTCGCGTCAATGATGACCTTGGTGGTCATTGAGCCTCTTTCCAGTCTGGTCTCGTCATAGGACAGAGGGTCCAGGTGAGAGCCGCAGACATCAGGAATAATGACGATATCCTTATCTCCCTGTACGCGGGTTGCGACAGCCCACATAACATCACGCTCGTTGTAAACGTCGATGTCGTCATCAACCACGATCGCCATCTTCAGCATGCTTTCAGCCGCAATTGCCGCGAGGCCGGCCATTCTGCCCTCGCCCGGGTTGCGTTTCTTGATGGAGATGTAGGAATGGAACAGACATACGCCGGAGGGCGGAAGGTGAAGCGCTTTCAGAGAAGGCATTTTGCTCTTTACGGCTCTGTACAAGATAGACTCAAAGGGAAGCACGCCGGACATATTGTGTTCGGTGCCCGCCGGGTTGAGGTCATAGAAGATCGCGTCCTTACGCATCGTGATGGCCGTTACATTGATCATATAAGCGGGCATCTCGTGGCCGTAGTAGTGAGCAAATTCGGCGAACGGGCCGTCCTTTGCCTCGACGGCAGGGTCAATCCAGCCTTCGAGAACGATCTCCGCATCAGCGGGAACGAGGAGGTCGATCGTCTTGCCTTTGACCATGCGGACAGGTTCTTCCAGGAAACCGCCCATGACCTTAAATTCATCCATATCGATGCTGCCGCGTTCACAGGAAGCCAGAATAACTGCCGGGTGATGTCCGATAACGAGAGCGACCTCCATCTTCCTGCCAAGCTCCGCATAACGGCGGCCGATATGCTTGCCGTGGTTATTGGGGTTGATCATGGCGGTGATCTGGTTTGCGCTCTTTACAACATGGCGATACCAGCCCGCATTGTAAATCCCCGTATCGGGATCCTTGCATACGGTAAAGCCGGCGGAGACATAACGGCCTTCATCCAGGGGAGCATGGATGGGAATCGGGAGCTTATTGAGGTCAATGTCGGCGCCTTCCCACACGACTTCCTGACAAGGAGCATCTTTATCGATCACGACGGGATCGATGGGATTATTGCCACGCTTAATGTATTCCTGAAGAATCTGGTCCTTGCTGGTGTTGGCCTTTAGACCGAAGATCTGACCAAGCATGTCATAGCTTCCGAAAGTATTGGTAATAAGAGGCATATCGTAACCTTTAACCTTATCGAAGTACATCACAGGGAATTTGGCGGCGTCATCCATCTGCTGCTGAAGGGTGCTGATTTCCAGATTGCTGTCGACAGGCTTGGTGAGCTCAAGAAAATATTTCGGGCCCGCGGCTTTAACAGAATCGATAAATGTTCTTAAATCCTTTGCCATCTTCTTCTCCTCTTTCCATTCACAAATGGTTTAAGTGTTAATGAATTTGGATCCGGCTTCCGAACAGCACGGCTGTTCGGAAGCCGGTTTGAAACCGAATCGCCCAATCTTTATTTGTTCAGAGTCTCCATCAGCTCATCAAGGTCTGTATCGGCCAGCCCGAGGCTTTCCAGCGTGCGTCCGCTGGTGGTGTAATTCGAATCATTGAGGGCGCCCGCCAGCTTAAGCAGAGCGTCCGTGATCGGACAGTCCACACCGACCTTGTGTGCAATAGAAGCGTATAAAGCCAATCCATAAGGAGCGTCTTCAGTCACATACCGATGGCTGACGGAGTTAGGCCCCTTGTTGTTCATTCTTGCCGCAAGATATGTAGGCTCACCGAAGTAAGGAAGAGCCATTTCATAGCCAGGAGTCAGATTGTGGTGAGGGGCAGGCAGACCGAGCTTTTCACGGAGGGCGACACGCTCTGCATCGGCGCTGAGGATCAGCTTCTTGACGGAAGGCGTAAAAGCATGACGATACATGCAGTAATCTTCTCTTCCTTCCATCTGGCTCACGCTCATGAGACAGGGAACGACATGACCGGTGGGGTTTAAGTTGCACATTGCAACGTCAAGGAGGTTTTCTCTCTTCTCGACAGCCGGATCAACACCCTTAACGGCCTCAAACACTTCATCCGTCCTGGAAGCGGGATACACGCCCAGGGGGTTGCATACGGTTCGGACGGATATCATGACCTTTGTGGGACCGATGGCGAAGGTCCCGTAAGGAAGCGTGGCTGTCTCGGCAAGGATCAGGCTGTCTCTCCACGCGCCTTTCTTTTTCAACTCCTGCATGAATTCAAAAGAACCGAATCCGCCGGGCATGAAAAGATAGATCTGCCCATCCTCAACATGGGGAGCGATCAGCTCGGCAGCACGCTTGTGTCCGAAGCCGGGCATGACGACTACGATGAGCTTCTGCCCCTTTACAGCTGCAGCGATATCGGTGGTTACGCTTTTGAGCTTTCCGGTGGTCTCAACGCCATTTTCAGAAACCGTGATTTCTTTCTTTTCCATAATCTCTTTCAGCCCGCCGATAAATTCGGGAACCTCAAAAAGATTAACATCCCATCCCTTGTTGGCCAGATCGCCAGCCAGAGCCTTGCCGCCGTTGCCAGCGCCGACGATGGTTAATTCCCTGAGTTTGTCCATTAGAACGACCCCTTTCAAAAATCCTGAAAACCAGGTTGAACATAATAAGTGCCCGTTCCGCATTTGCGGCAGCAAATGAATGACCGTTGCCGCTTATTATGCTTCAGACATTTGTACCCGTATTTTTTTTGCTTTGCTCATCTGTCCAATATAAATGAGAAGGAAGAGTACGGCGCCGGCTGCGAACCAAACATAGCTGGCAACACCTTGGGCAAATTCAAATATACAGAACAGGAACCCGGATACAAGCAGCAACAGGCGTTCCATGAACCGCATACTCGTTTTTAAATGGCCGAGGAACGCCGCCTGCCATGCAATAATCAACATGAGGCATCCCAGAAGCGCTACGAAACCGTACAAATAATCCGTAGACTCGAATATGAGCATGGGACACCAGATAATGAAAAACGGCATAATCCATGCCAGCCATCCGCACTTGACGGCCTCTACTCCCGCTGTCAGGTAACTGACGTTGCAGAGCGGCGCAGCTGCTACGGCAGTGATCGCGACCGGCGGAGTCATTTGGCCAAATACGGTGAAGAGGAAAATAAAGTAGTGGGCCTGCAAAGTGGTGCAGCCAAGACTGACCAGAACAGGTGCGCACATCATGGCAACGATCATGTAGGAAGCAAAGGGAGGGATACCGCAGCCCAGGATAATCGTGATGAGCGCCACGAGGAGCAGGGCGATAAGCAGAGAACCGTTGGCAATTGTCTCAATCATGGAGGGGAACTTAAGTCCCAGCCCGGTGATGTCGAAACATGCCAGAACGATACCAATCATGCCGCAGGCCACAGCGATACCAGCGCCGGAAATGGCGCCGTCTGCGCAAGCGTTTGCCCATTCTTTGAAGGATTTTCTCGTATCCTTTCTGATGTAGCTCAGCACAAAGGTTGTTACACAGATGATGAACGAGATCATGCGGAGGGAATAGCCCCTGATCAGAAGGAAAATAATCTCAGCAAGCGGGATAAAGAACAGGTAGCAGGTACCAAAAATCTCTTTTGCACTTGTCTGGACGTCGCCTTCGAGCTTCTTGATACCGTTCTTCCTGGCCGCGATAATTACATAAACGGCAATGCAGAGATAATACAGGAGACAGGGGAGCACCGAGATCATGCAGATCCGGACATACGGTATGCCGATATAATCGGCCATAACAAAGGCCACAACGCCCATCATCGGAGGAACAAGAAGAGCTCCTGTAGCGGCGGTGGTCAATATGCCGGAAGTCTGCTTGTCGCTATACCCCACATTGCGCATCATAGGGACACAGAACGGCCCGCAGATCGACACGTTGGCCATACCGGAGCCGGTGACCATACCTACCAGCGCGCAGGATATGGTGGCGGTCATACCTGGGCCGCTGGCGGACCGCCGTCCGATCAGTTTGCCAATCTCAACGAAAAATTTGGTTCCGCCGGAAACGGAAAGAAAACTTCCAAATACCATAAAAAGGAAAATATAATCGGCGGAAATGGACATTGAAGAACCAAATATCCCGCTGAAACCAATACTGTACTTGGATATTGCCGAAGAAAATGGGATTTTGAAATGCCAGAGCATGCCATCGAGGAGATGCCCGAACTGTGTGTACAACGCAAATACAATTGCCAGGATGGGGAGCACATTTCCCACATGCTCTCTGCAAAGTACAAGCATGACCACGCAGAAAATAACACCTATCACGATGTCAGAGGAGGTATTCATGCCGATACGGTGCTCAAGCGCACGAAAATTTACAAAGACATAGCTGCAAGATACGATAGCTGCAATCAAAAGACAGATAAACAATAACCGGGTGAAAAGCCGCAAAGTCGGATTTTTTATACTGCCCGACTTTTTCCAGGAGATCAGTATGAGCAGGATCTCCGCCAGCAGGATATGCATATTCTGATGCTCTATCGGCCCCAGTATCAGTGTCTGTGTGTACAGAAGATGATACAATACCATAATCACTGAAAAGGCAGTGATCAGAGTATCAATCGAAAACCTTTTCACTTTTTTCATTGAAACTCCTCTTGTCTCTCCCCGGTGCCGCTACCGTATGGGGAAATGCCAAATCCGGGCTGCTGCTCACCGGGCAAGATTCATATTTCGGATATGTAAGAGTAAAATTCCATATGCAGGGGTTCTCGGCGAACGTGAATTATTTCGAGTTTGCTTCTTCCCAGACAGAGGGCCAGAGGCCGGCTTCCTTGTAATACCTGAGAGCGCCGGGGTGGATGTCTTCCTCGCCCTCAGCCATGTACAGCATGGAAAGCATCAGAGAAGGTGTAATCGGCTTGAGCTCGGTCATGTAATTACCCAGATCGGCATATTTTTCGCAGAGCGTCTTGGTGAATTCGTAAACGACTTCCTCGTCGGTATCCGCCCAGCATGCGACCAGGGCGGTAACGGAACCGTATGCCTCAAAAGACTCGGTATCTGTTTCCTGAAGGGAGCCCGCAGGGCAGATGATAGGAGAGTAAGCCCACTTCCCGTCAAGGCCGGCTTTGGTGACGGCCTCCGCCTGCAAATCGGCGGGGAAGGTAACGGCATAAACCTTGCCGCCCTTGTTGGCGATGAGCTCCTGAAGCGGGCTTGCGGGGACCAAGGGCTCACCATTGGGCAGGCCGGTGCCCAGATACAGGCACGCATCCACCAGACCATCGGAAAGGGCGGTGAACTGGTCACTGAAAGTAAGGGTTTTAATTTCAACATTGATGCCGAGAATGTCGAAAGCCGCCTTCGCCATCTGCTGGGGAAGCTCGTCGGCGAACATAGCCACCTTCTTGCCATCCAGATCAGAAAGGCTCTTGATGGAAGGGTCGGTGGTGACGAAACCGTTGACGCCATACAGCATGGCGGCTACAAGCCTCTGATCCTGGCAAGGCTCATAATCCTTGAAAGCGCCGATCCCTGTTTTCGCAGAAATATAAGGTGCGGCGGATGTCATGTAGAAGGTATTCGTATGCTCATCTTTTTCAAGCATCTGAACAATATTGGCCTCGGAGCTGTTGGTCCCGGTTGCGGCCATACGAATGAAGCCGCTGTTTTTGGTTATTACGTCCGCGATTGCAATGCCGACGTTCTGCACGGTGCTGGATGCCGCAAGAAGCTCTACGTCCACATTTTCGTGTTTGCCCTCAGCAGCAGGCTGCTCCACCCCTTCGCTGCCGCCGCAGCCGGTGAGAAGGGAGCTTACAGTGAGGGAAAGGGCTAATAAAAGTGCAAGTTTCTTTTTCATAGTTTCCTCCTTTTCTTCTCTGCTTTCGTTTTTGCTGAGGGTATTATGGGGGGTTATCTGAGCCCGCGATAGCGCGTACCGCCATGAGCATCATTCATTCATGTGGACAAATCCGATTCCTCGACATTTCTCCACTCCAAGGCGACCGCGCCGATAACGGTTCCGCTGTCAACGACTGGCTCGTAAGACACGCCCAGAGGCATCCAAACCTCATCGCTTTTTATGACTTCAAGATCTTCAAAAGCATTAAATACCTTCACAAATTCCTCTCCCGGCTGCATGAGCTTTCCACTTTTAGCCAAACCCATCAACAGACCGCCGCGGCTGACGGTGGGGAACTTGCGCTTTGTAACAATAAAGCGATCCTTATACAGGGGTACTACCGGATGGTCGATCATGTTGAGCGACCCCATCACGTTATAGATGCCTTTTTTGGTGATCTCAATGAATTCGGGCTGGAGTGCGCTGCCCGCGCCAGTCTCCGCCATAATAGCGGGGATACCGTTCAGAAGACAATTTACATCCATGTTCTTGGCAATGGCGCCAGGAAGCTCGGCGCTTGCAGTGGTGAGATCGACTTCGCAGATGGCCTGGTAACCAAAATTGACAGCCATGTCTGCAGCGGCCTGATTGATCTTCGGATCCACGCCGGGAAGTTTTTTATAGATTGTGTAGGGAAGGACATCATAGTGAAGTCCCAGAGCATGGAGGCTGATCATGTAGTTTGCATATTGCTTGATGTAACCGAAGTGGATATAAGCGACTCTCTCGGAGTGCCAACCGTTGGGATTCCCAGGATACTGCTGATCCATGTCGAGCCTGTCAATGCCGGTAAACTTATGACGCTCCTGGAACCCGGAAGGATTATTGATAGGGGTAAATACCAGCGAGCCCCGAAGAGTCTTAGGGTCAATTTCCTCGGCGAGCTCACGGCAGATCAGGATGCCGTTCACCTCTACACCATGAACGGTACTATTAATCCATAACGCGGGGCCGTCCTGCTCTCCTTGCAGGATCATAACGGGCATGCGAATCGGAGAACCCATGGCCAGCTCGCCGCAATCAATATAACCTTTTACAAGACATCCTTTTTTTGCTTCGGCAGTTCCGATTTTCATTGTTCAGGTTTCCTTTCCAAAAGAAATGATGGCTGCGCGGTATGCGGTTTCTTGAGACTACATGAAAGGCCGATCACATCAGAAAAACGATGACATACGAAACTTTTAAAATAGGCCCAATATACAATAAAAGTAAATTTGCACATTTTTTTATCGTATCTTGATTAAAATATATCATGTTTCCCCAAATTTTTTTGTGACAAAAATCACATTTCAATAAATGTTTGAAAGAATAAATGGCAGGCCAGACGACGAAATGTACAAAATCCGTTCTGATGATCGAAGGCAAATTAAAAGACCGGGACAAAACCCAACGGCGGCGGATCAAAGAAAAACAGCCAAGCAATCCAACAAGATCAAAAAGAAGAGCAAGATTTTGTGAAGACGGGGGGGGGGGGGGGGGGCGGGAGCGGCTGACGGCCGCTCCCGCCCCGTATACGATAAATCGTTCGATACCGCACGAATAACAGACGCATCGCCAACTTTGCACCCACGAGCTTTGACGGCTTTCCCTCTTTTCGGTGAAGGCGCTGTTATCGGGATGGTTATTTCTCCTCGTTGGGGTAAGGTTCAAGGAAGGCATGGAAATGTCGCATGGGGAGATTGTGCCCCCAGACGATCCGCATGTTTGGAATGTTCTCCCGGTCCTCGTACAGCGCCTTGACAGCGGCGATGACATAGTCCAGGTGCTCTTGTGTCAGTCGGCTGCGGTCAATGGCAAAACGCACGACGTTGGCGACTTCCGCCTGCTGCTCCGGCGTCTTCAGGTCATACTCCATGGAATAATCACCCAGCTCGGAGACACGGATGCCGTAGCGGCGGATCAGCTCCAGAGAGAAGCCTTCACCGGCAAAGGTCTCGTGACCGCGTTTGCCGTCAAAGAATTCGTCCATATTGATATACACGGCGTGGCCGCCGGCGGGAAGCACCACGCCTTTGATGCCGGCTTTGTAGAAACCCTCCGCCAAGTAGTTGCACTGTGCGATGCGTTCGTTCATATAGTTGAAATTGCAGCTTTCGTACAGACCCACGGAGAGCGCCATGATATCACGGCCGGACATGCCGCCGTAAGAGTCGTTGCCATAGCAGGAGATCTGCTTGACTTTTAGCAAAACGCCGACGTCGGTTTTGACGGAGCCGTCTTCGTTGAAGTCGGAAAAGTTTTTCCAGAACAAACCCTTATCGCGGAAAGCGAGCATTCCACCCATATTAGAGTGGCCATCTTTCTTAGCGGACATGGTAAAACCGTCACAGTAAGAGAACATCTCCGTGGCGATCTCAGCGATGGATTTGCCGGCGTAGCCTTCCTCATTCATCTTGATAAAATAAGCGTTTTCCGCCCAGCGGGCAGCATCCAGAATGTATGGAATATTATAGCTGTGAGCAATCCGGCTGATTTCCCGCAGGTTGGCCATGGAGACGGCCTGTCCGCAAACCGGGTTATTGGTAATGCAGGTAAAAATCAGAGGCACGTTCTCAGACCCGACTGCGGTAATCAGCTGCTGCAGTTTCTCCAGATCCATGTTGCCTTTGAACGGATTCTTGGGGTATACCCCACCCTCGGGTACTTCGTACAGCAGTTCCTTGTTGTACAGATTGCGGGGGACGGAGCCCATCTGCTTGATGTTACCCTCGGTGGTGTCAAAATGGCCGTTCGAGGGGATGGTAAAGACTTTGCCGGGATGACGCTGGGCAAGGACCTTTTTGACGATCTCCATCAAAACGGATTCTGCCGCGCGTCCCTGCTGAATGATGAAAGAGTTGGGGCGCTCCATCTGGGCCGCACCACCGTTGAAGAACCCGCCTTCATATTCACACAGATACAGCTCATCCATCAATTTCTCCACGTCCTGGCAGTCAGTGCGCACCAGATCAATGGATTTTTTCCAATTTTTCTCGCCGCCGCGCTCAAAGATGTCGCGGAAAGTATCCAACAGGACATAGTAGCCGGTGTTACGGCCGTAGGCCTCGTCGCCCAAGAACAGGGCCGCCCATTGCTGATTGGTCATGGCGGTGGTGCCGGAGTCAGACAGCATGTCGACCGTCAACATGCCGGAGGGGAAAGCAAATTCATTGTAGTGAGTAGCCTTTAAGGCCCGTTCACGCTGTTCGATTGTAACATTGGGAGTGTTGCGGACGGCATAGGTGAAGTGATGAGGGGCGGGGACATGCAGGGGATACGTTTTGCTCATAATACTGACCTCCAATAAAAATTTGACATTTCGTCATTTTTATAGAATACTCCGGTCGTCGAGGGGTGGACCCTTATGGGATTCAACCTCCACGCCTAGCGGACAGTATCTTTCACAAAATGATTTGTTGAATCGTTCGTTCGGAGCGGTGAGAAATAGATAAGCAGAGCTTTGACATGTCTCCAAACTCCGCCGGGTCACCCTTGGGAAGCGAAACGATCGGAACTTTTTTGGCCCTAGAGATCCCAATAAATTATTAGATATTTTTACTAAATACTATTCTATACGAAAAGAAAAAAATGTGACATTTATCACAATGCACATATTCTTTTACATAAGTTGTTGCTGACGCAGGTTAGCAGACGATAAAAACGAAACGCGGGATTTTCAAGACAAAAATTATATTCACAAAGTGCCGGCCAAAGATGGACTCGACGAGGATGGATGAAAAAGCTCCCATCGTCAACAATTCTTTCACCGGAGCTCCTTTGCAGGATAAAAGAAACGGACTGTTAGCAAAAGCTGACAGTCCCTCACCCGACGGGCAATAAAGCCAAAATATTCACCTGTTAATGGAAGCGGCAGGATTCTACCCGCGGGCGGGGAAACATACCACGGCGAATTCCCCCGGCCCGCGGGCCGCCGCCCTGCTCTACCAAAAAGAAAAGGCGCCAGCCGCAGGCTGGCGCCTTTTCTTTGCCACTGCTGTGCTGTTCCGACGCTCACAGGCGGCATCCTCAGGACGGGACACAGCACAGTGGACACGCTTCCAAAGTAAAATACACGCCGTCTGGCTGAGAACAAGTGTCATTGTCTGTTTTCACCCTTTCTACCAAGAAGGACGATTTTCCCCTGCGAGCTCTATTGATCAACTTCATAGGCTCATACCACAACACGGACATGGCGGCGAGGCAGAGAGCGCCCCGCAGCATCGGCATCGCCGTCAGCTTCAGCACTGCGGACACCGGCGTATACAGCACAAGGCCCAGCAGGACCAATGTGCCGAGATGAGCCGCCCACATCACCTTGTCTTTCACCAGACGCCGGGTGGAGATGTAAACGGGGTCGCGGTCGGAGCTGTTGACCCAGGAAAAGATTCGCCTGCATGGTGACGGCCGCCCCATGGAGCGGGCCACAGGCACGTTGCCGCTGCCGCATTCCAGCACGACGAAGCAAGAGATGAAGGATGCGGCGAATATGGCAAGTCTCTGGAACACGCTTCTGACCAGACGCCCGGCAGTCAGCAGCTTCTGGTCCCGGGGGCGGCGCTCCATCACATGGCCCTCGGCGGGCTGGCGTTCCAGGACGATGGAGCAGGTGGGGTCGATGATCACCTCCAGCGGCACCACATGGAGCGGCAGCAGAAACGGCGCGGCCGGGGCGATGCCCGGAAAGGGGGCCGGCAGGGCGGAGAGGTCGATGGGGATGTGGATCGTGATCACATAGCCCACCGCCTTGCGGATGTTGTCATAGATGCGCCGGGCATTCCGGACGGTATCCGCGATGGTGGAAAAGTTATCGTCCATCCGGATGAGGTCGGCCGCCTCGCGGGAGACCTCGCTGCCCCGTTTGCCCATGGCAATGCCGATGTCGACGTATTTGAGGGCGGGGCGTCGTTCACCTCGTCACCGGCCATGGCGACGATCTCGCCGTTCTCCTTGAAGGCCCGGACGATGCGCATTTTGTGCTCCGGGGTCACGCGGGAGAAGATGGAGGCGGTCTTGACCGCCTCCCGAAGCGCCCCGTCTCCCATCCCGTTTGTCATAAAAGAATCCTCTGTTTCCTGCCTATTGGCAGTGTCTTGATTTCTCTTATGGCACTCCAATTTCAGAAGTCGGCTGTTCCGCGATACGTTTGATCTGGGTAGAAAAATACACATCCGCGGAACAGTTACTGTCCTGCGGATGTGTCGATGAAAACTCCACCCGCTGCCGCCACAGGGCGGCCCGGTCCCACGCCCTTCCGGACTAGGGACATCGCCTGCTCAGTTTGTACTGTTGATCTCGCGTCCCTTGCCGGAATGTAATGCAGTGCAAAGAGATTTCGTTACAGTATATGTGAACGGGACCGGTGAGTCAACAAAATGATGTGCCCAACCCTCTGGATTTCGCGAGGAGCGCCTTGGCCTCGTCCTTGGTCAGCACCTTGCCATAGGACAGCACCTTGCCGTCCACCACCAGGGCCGGGGTAGTCATAACCCCGTAGGCCGCAATCTGGGTAAAGTCGGTCACATGGTCGATGGCTGTGTCCATTCCTAGTTCAGCTAGAGCCTCGCGGGTGGCCGCCTCCAACGCGTTACATTTGGCGCAGCCAGACCCCAGCACCTTGATCCCGCTCCTGCCCGCCTCCGCCTCGGCCTGGGCCATCACCTCCGGAGTGCCGTTTCCGCCACAGCAGCAGGATTTCACTTTCTCTTTTTTCTTTCCAAACAGTTTCATAGAAGCTCCCTCCATTTTTATGATTCAGCGACATCCGTTTGAACAGCAGCACGAACCGTTTTTAGAATCCTTCCCGGCAAAAAAGGTTTTCAGATTATCCGGCAAGGTGTAGCAGCTACAGCAAGGAGCGCCGTTTGGGGTAAACACGCTACGCAGAATGGCTTCCGCCAGCATTGCTTTGGGCGGAACCTCGTAGACGCTTCCCTCGTATTCAAATACACGGCAGTCTACGGCCGTGCCGCTGATTTGACTGCAACACCCACACTCGCTTTCTTTTACCGTTGTACAGATATCCTGCCCATTGACGCGGATGGTCGGTGAAGACAGAAAGCGGTATTTCTCCGCAAGCCGGGCGGTCGTCATTTCAATTTTCTGATATTCGACCTGATAGCCCGCCAACTCCAGCACAGGGGTGATCGTTTCCACGACTTCATCCAGGACTTGATCTGTCCCAATACAGCGGTCACACGTTTGGAGGTCCAGAAACAGGTATTCGATTTTAACCGACTTTGACATTAATTTATACCCCCCAAACTAAATCAATAGGAACTGGAACGCATTGAACAGGTAGCCCACAAGGATGATCCCCACCGTGCAGATCCCGATGAACAGGGCCAGCAGCTTCGGCTTGACCGCCTTGCGGAGCATGATGATAGACGGCAGGCTCAGGGTGGTGACGGCCATCATAAAGGCCAGGATGGTTCCAAGCTGGGCCCCTTTGTAGAGCAGAGCCTCGGCCACGGGGATGGTGCCGAAAATGTCCGCGTACATGGGGACACCCACCAAGGTGGCAAGAATAACGCCAAAGGGGTTGTTGCTGCCCAGGACGGCCTCGATCCAGTGTTCGGGAATCCAGTTGTGAATGACGGCCCCAATGCCCACGCCCACCAGGATATAGGGGAACACCTTCTTGAAGGTGGACGCCACCTGTTCTTTTGCGTACTGGACCCGCTCCCGCTTTGTCAGCGTGGGGGATTCAATATCCACACCGCCCGCGCTCTTGATGAACTCCTCCACATACCGCTCCATGCGCAGCTTTTCGATCAGCGTACCGCCGACCACCGCAATGGCCAGCCCCACGACCACATAGATGATGGCTACCTTGGCCCCGAAAATGCTCATAAGCAGAACCAGACTTCCCAGGTCTACCATAGGGGAGGAGATCAGAAAAGAGAAGGTCACGCCCAGAGGCAGCCCCGCGCTGGTGAAGCCGATGAAAAGGGGGATGGACGAACAGGAGCAGAAAGGTGTTACCGTTCCCAACAGGGCCGAAATGATATTGGCCCAAACTCCATGAAAGCGTCCCAGGATTTTCTTACTCCGCTCCGGGGGAAAGTAGCTTTGAATGTAGGAAATGAAAAAAATTAAAAGGCAGAGCAGAACCGCAATCTTCACTACGTCGTACAGGAAGAACCGGATGCTCCCGCCCAGCCGGGATGTGGTGTCCAGGCCGACAAAGGAAAGAGCGTTGCCGATCAGAGCGTCCAGCCATTTCATCCCCAGTATTTGATCCTGTATGAATTGCCAGATGGATTCTAAAACATACATTGAGATCCCTCCAAAATACATCAAAAAAAATTGATATGTTGTGCCGAAGAAAAGCCATCCTCCAGAGATGGGCTTTCTCAGCAGCAGGCACATTGCCCCTGCGCCGTATCAGGCGTTGTGATTTGTTTGAGCAGTTCAAGGGCGTATTGACTGCCCGCTTCGCTCAGTCGGTAGTGCGTCCACTTGCCCTCCTGGCGGCTCTCGACAATGCCGGATTCACAGAGGATCTTCATGTGGTAGGAGACAGCGGACTGCCCCATTCCCAAGGCTTCAATCAACACACAGGCACATTTCTCACCGCTGCGGAGCAATTCCAAAATCGCCAGCCGCTTCTCGTCACACAGAGCCTTGAACACCTTTGCGTTTCTTTGATGGGTGGTCTGCAGTCTTCTCACCTCACATCAAAAATTTTCGATGTGAATAGTATATACAAATATCGCAGATTTGTCAACATCCAAGGGAGAGCTTAAAAGCACGGAGGGCCTTTGCAGGCTGTTGGACACAGACGCCTTCGATAAATCCGAAGCAGCAGAAAGCATCGGCCTTCTTCTCGTTCAGGAAAATGACACATTGAAGATAGCGTACAAAGAACAACGTTTCTCCCAGAGTATAAACGACTAAAACGACATTATTATGCTGCGGTTTTTCCGGAATCATGTTATAAAATAGCAACAGACCCGTCTTTTATCTTTCAATAAAAAACAGGTCTGTATCGTTGGCGGAAGCGGTGGGATTCGAACCCACGAGACGTTGCCGTCTACCTGATTTCGAGTCAGGCCCGTTATGACCACTTCGATACGCTTCCATAATAGAATATTATTATATCAGATCGCATGTCCGAAGTCAACGCATTTTTCACCTTCCGGGGCGGCCGGCGCGCAAAAAATAGACGCCCGCGCGGGGGAATTCTATTGATTCTTCGGGAAATCTGTATTATGATAAAGGTGCTGTCATTTGGCGGCGCCACGGTGCCGGCGCCGCAAAGATTGGACTTGTATGGTGAAAGGAATGAACGTGAATGGATCAAAAACGCGCGAAGGAACTGGCCATTATTGCGACCAGAATCCGCCTCGCGGGACTGGACGCGGTACATACCGCCGCTTCGGGACACATCGGCGGATCTCTGTCGGTCGCTGATATTCTGGCGGTCCTCTACTTTGAAAAGATGAGGGTGGACCCCAAGGATTCCAAGAATCCCGGCCGGGACCGCTTTGTCCTTTCCAAGGGACACTGCACCCCCGCCCTCTACCCCACGCTTGCTCTGCGCGGCTTCTTCCCGGAGGAGGATTTAAAGCTCTTCCGCAGCATCGAGGGACATATTTCGGGACATGCCGAGATGCGGCACGTCAACGGCGTCGATATGTCCACCGGCTCGCTCGGACAGGGCCTTTCGGTCGCGGTCGGCATGGCGCTGGCGGGCAAGCTCGATAAAAAGGACTACCGCGTCTACGCGGTCATGGGCGACGGCGAGATCGAGGAGGGCCAGATTTGGGAGGCCGGCATGGCCGCGGCCAAATACGGCCTGGACAATCTCTGCGGCGTTATCGACGTCAACGGCCTGCAGATTGACGGCTCCACCTCCGACGTCATGCCCACCGAGCCGCTGGATAAAAAGTGGGAAGCGTTCGGCTGGAACGTGATCAAGATCGACGGGCACGACTACTGCGCGATTTCCGACGCGTTTGACGCGGCGGCTGCCTGCAAGGGCAAGCCCACGATGATCCTGGCCAAGACGGTCAAGGGCAAGGGCGTTTCCTATATGGAGAACAACGCGGGCTGGCATGGCAAGGCGCCCAACGACGAGCAGTATGAGATCGGCCGCGCGGAACTGGAAGCGGCCCTGAAAGGTCTGGAGGGTTAATCATGGGAGAGGTAATTGCAACCCGCGCCGCATACGGCAAGGCGCTTGTGACATTCGGCGGGAGCGATCCCGACCTGATCGTGCTCGACGCCGACCTTGCGGGCGCGACGATGACCAACAGCTTTGCGAAAGCGTATCCGGAGAAGTTTTTTGATATCGGCATCGCCGAGGCGGACATGATGGGCATTGCGGCGGGCCTCGCGACCTGCGGCAAAAAACCGTTTGCCAACTCGTTCGCGATGTTTTCCGCCGGCCGCGCCTATGAGCAGGTGCGCAACTCGATCGCATACCCCCACCTCAACGTCAAGGTGATCGGCTCCCACGGCGGCCTCTCGGTCGGCGAGGACGGCGCCACCCACCAGTGCATCGAGGACTTCGCCCTTATGCGGGTCATCCCCGGCATGACGGTGCTCTGCCCCTGCGACGGCAACGAAATGACCGCCGCCGTCGAGGCGCTCCTCAACTATGATGGACCGGCCTATATGCGCCTTGGCCGCCTTGCGGTCGAAACCGTAACCGACGCCATCCCCGGCTATCGGTTCGAGATCGGCAAGGGCATCCAGCTCGTGGACGGAAGCGACGTCACGATCATCGCCATCGGCATGATGGTCCAGGAGGCCCTCAAGGCCGCCGACCTGCTCAAGGCCGAGGGCGTCTCCGCCCGCGTGATCGATATGCATACGATCAAGCCTCTCGATACCGAGCTCGTGCTCAAGGCCGCGAAGGAAACCGGCTGCATCGTCACGAGCGAGGAACACAACGTCATCGGCGGCCTCGGCTCCGCCGTCTCCGAGTTCCTCTCGGAGACCTGCCCCACCCCGGTCGTCAAGCACGGCGTCAACGACGTGTTTGGCCGCTCCGGCAAGGCCCCCCTCGTCATGAAGGCCTACGGCCTCACCCCCGAGGGCATCGCCGAAAAAGCCCGCGCCGCGATTGCTTTGAAAAAGTAACAAAAAATAATGAGCCGCCCGTCAGGGCGGCTCTTTTCTTTGCCGCTCGGGGAGCGGCGGAGGTTGTCGGCGGCCAGCCGACAGCGATCCTTAGACTTACCGCTCAGCGAGCGGCACAGTTTGCCGGTAGTCGACCGACAGCGATCCCTCAGGCTTCTGCCCAGCGGGCGGAGGGCTTTTGTTCGCGCCCCTTCGGGGTGCTTTAGGGGAGCCGCCTTCGGCGGCGGGGGATTGCCGGGTCCCGCCCCGGCGGCACTACTTAGGTTTGCCGCTCATCGAGCGGCGG
>NZ_JANFZX010000022.1:0-45148 GCF_024461615.1 Anaerotruncus sp. DFI.9.16 | reverse complement strand
TGAGCCACGGCATGCGCCGCACAGAGGTCAGAAGCCGTGCCGGAGATTCTCACCTTGGTCATGTGTTCACCGGCGATCCGGAGTCCCCAAATGGCGTGCGCTACTGCATCAACAGTGCGGCCCTGCGCTTTGTGCCTTACGCAAAGATGGAAGCAGAGGGTTACGGATATCTTCTGTATCTGTTCGAGGAATGAGTTCACAAAATACAATGGCTGGATACAAAACGGCTACAAATTCGTGAAGAACCTATGTACAGCCAGAAATACGTGGATTATTTGGACGAAAAGCGTATTGAGAGTGCATTTTATAACCCTAAATCAAAGCCCAAGACTTGTCAGGGAATTGTAATTGATTGTGAAGGTTTAAAGGTTATTTGCAAAGACTAATTAGAAAATTCAAGTTTGTCGAACTGATAAAATCCCTTTAGGAACTAAAGGGCGCACTTCTATACTCTCTTGTCGAGAGTATTGTGCGTCCTGCGGAGCTTCATTCTCTGTCAGCAGAAAGAAACTGCATGACCGAGAATGTTTCGTCACTTCGCTCCGTCAAGGTGGCTACACCCCCTTGCGCCGCTAAAGCAGCTATCCCCTGTGGACTTGCCGTCCGCAAACAGCATAAAATGCTGTTCGCCGCCAGCAAGTTTGAAAAAATAAATACCGAAAATCAGACCGTTGACTGGTCGCACTATGCGAAAAGTTGACGGTCTTTTTTTATCCCCAAAATCAAAAAAGGAGGTCAATCCCAATGACAAAACCGAAAACCCTCGACCAGCTCCGAGCCGAAAAGGAACGAGCCGAGACGCAGCTTGCACAGGAACAGCACAAGCTGGAGCGTCTGGAGAATAGAAAGAAGTATCTGGAGAAAGGTGAACGCACCAAGCGCACACACCGCCTTTGCAATCTGGGCGGCACGATTGAGAGCCTTGCCCCGGAGGTCAAAGATCTCACACGCACCGAAATGACAGAGCTGATGGAACACATCTTTTCCCTGTCCGAAGTCCAGCGAGCCGTCCGTCACATGGCGATTACCCACATCAGCCAAGCAAACAGAGAAAAGGAGTTGAAAGCCGATGGCACTATTTCATCTGAGCGTCACGCAGACTAAGCGCAGCGCAGGACAGTCCGCTATTGCTTCTGCCGCATACCGAGCCGGGGAACGCTTGTATAGCGAGTATTACGGCGAATACAGCGACTACACCCGCAAGGGCGGCGTGATCTGCTCTGACATTCTCTTGCCGTCCCATGCTCCCCCGGAATTTGCAGACCGTCAGACCTTGTGGAACGCCGTGGAAAAAGCCGAGCGTGGTAAGAACGCCCAGCTTGCATACAGCTTTGACATTGCCTTGCAGAATGAATTTTCCCTTGAGGAAAACATCGCTCTTGCAAGGCAATTTTTGTTGGAGAACTTTGTGAGCCGTGGCATGGTGGTTGACTTCGCCGTACACCAGCCAGACCGGGAGGACGGCGGCATACCAAACCCACACTTCCATGTGCTTTGTCCTATCCGTCCCATTGAGCAGGACGGCAAATGGGGACTAAAGCAACGCCGGGTGTATGAGCTGGACGAGGACGGCAACCGTATCCGGGACGCAGACGGAAAGTTTGTGTTCAACGCCGTTCCCACTACCGACTGGGGCAGTCCCGAAACGCTGGAATACTGGCGGCAGACATGGGCGGAGCTATGCAACGCCAAGTTTGCGGAAAAGGGGCTTGACGTTCGTATCGACCACCGAAGCTATGAGCGTCAGGGCGTGGAGCTTCTTCCCACCGTCCATGAGGGCGCAACCGTCCGGGCAATGGAGAAGAAAGGCATACGCACCGAGAAAGGCGAGTTCAATCGCTGGATCAGAGCGACCAATGCCGTTATCCGGGACATCAAGAAGAAAATCACTCTCCTGTTTGATTGGATTGCCGAAGCAAAAGCCGAGCTGTCCAAACCGCAATCCCCCGACCTTGTTTCTCTGCTGAACGCCTATTACAGCCAGCGCAACGCCGGGGCGTATTCGCAGAAAGGCAAGGTCAGCAACCTAAAGGAGATGAACGAGACTTTCAATTATCTCCGGGCAAACGGCATTTACACCCTTGAAGATTTGGAACACCGTGTCAACGAACACAACGCCACCACGGAGAGCTTGAAGAAAACGCTGGGCGAACAGACCGCCCGAATGAAAGCGATTAAGCAGCTCTATGACAGCTCCGCTGCTTTCCGAAGCCTGAAGCCTGTCTATGACGGCTTGCAGAAAATCAAGTTTGAAAAGCCCAGAGCCAAGTACAAGGCAGAGCATGAAGCGGAACTGAAACAGTTCTACGCCGCCAGACGCAAGCTGACCGAGGAGTTCTCGGACGGCAAGGTGGATATGAAAAAGCTGTCCGCAGAGTATGACGCTTTGGAACAGGCGCATGAAACCACCTACGGCGAGTTTAAGACTGTCAGAGACGATTTACACCGCCTTTGGAGGGTCAAGTCATGCGTAGATACTGCCGCCCGATTTAACGAGCGTACAGAGGAACAAATGCTCCAAAATCGACCCCAAACACGACAGAAAAAGGAGGAACTATCCCGATGAATTACACCCAAGCACAGATTGACCGGGCAAATGCCGTCAGTCTGGAAGATTTTCTCCGTACACAGGGAGAGACACTAATCAAAAGCGGACGGGAATACCGCTGGAAAGAACATGACAGCTTGACCGTCCGGGGAAACAAGTGGTTTCGCCACAGCCAGAGCAAGGGCGGCTATCCCATTGATTTTGTCATGGAGTTTTACGGAAAGTCCTTTCCCGAAGCCGTCCAGCTCCTGACCGGCGAAAGCGGCGAGGGGCAGACCGAAGCCAGCACAACACCGCCCACAGCGTTTCACTTGCCCTTGCACAACAGAACAGCCGACAGAGCAATTCAATATCTTTGCGAAAGCCGAGGTCTCAACAAAACGCTTGTTGAGGCTTTTCTTCTTTCTGGGGATATTTACGAGGACGCAAAGCGGCACAATGTTGTGTTTGTCGGCAGAGACCGAAGCGGTACGCCGAGATACGCCCATGTGCGAGGAACGGCAGACCCATTCAGACAGGACATTGCCGGGTCTGACAAGTCCTATCCGTTCCGCTATGAGGGAAACGGCAACCAGCTCTTTGTCTTTGAAGCACCGATTGACCTGTTATCGTTCATCTGCCTTTATCCGCAGGACTGGCAGACAAGGAGCTATCTTGCCCTGGGCGGCGTTTCGGGAAAAGCCCTTGACCGTTTTCTTTCTGAACGCAAGGACACCCAAAAAGTGTTCCTCTGCCTTGACAGCGACACCGCAGGAAGCGAAGCCTGTACCCGACTGGCACAGTCCATTCCCAGCGAGATCGCCGTCATTCGCCTTGTCCCGGCAAGGAAAGACTGGAACGATGTTCTCCGTCAGCAAGGGGATATTCCCAGCCGCAAATTCATAGCCGAGACAATCACGCTGCGAGAGCTGCCCACCGCCCAGCCTGTCCCCATGCTCCGTATGGCAGATGTGGAGCTGACGAGCGTGGATTGGCTATGGTTTCCGTATATCCCCTTTGGAAAGCTGACGATCATACAGGGCAACCCCGGCGAGGGCAAGACCTACTTTGCCATGCGTCTTGCGGCGGCTTGCACCAATCGAAAGCCCTTGCCCGGTATGGAGACCCTTGAGCCTTTCAATATCATCTATCAGACCGCCGAGGACGGTCTGGGCGATACTGTTAAGCCCCGATTGATGGAAGCAGACGCAGACCTCGAAAAAGTGCTTGTCATTGATGACAGGGATACGCCGCTGACCCTTGCCGATGAACGCATAGCAAGGGCAATCCGGGAAAACAACGCAAGGCTGGTTATCATTGACCCGGTACAGGCGTTTCTGGGCGCAGATGTGGACATGAACAGAGCAAACGAGGTGCGCCCAATATTCCGCAGTCTGGGAGACATTGCACAGGCTACCGGGTGCGCTATCGTGCTGATCGGACACCTCAACAAAGCCACAGGAACGCAAAGCACTTACCGAGGATTGGGGTCTATCGACATTACGGCGGCAGTCCGCAGTCTGCTGTTTATTGGCAAGCTGAAAGACAGTCCCACAACAAGGGTGCTTATCCATGAGAAAAGCTCCCTTGCGCCGCCCGGACAGTCCCTTGCCTTTTCTCTGGGAGACGAGAAAGGCTTTGAATGGATAGGAGCTTATGACATTACCGCTGACGAGCTTCTTGCCGGGACAGACACCGCCAAGACCGAAAGCAAGACCGCACAGGCGCAAATGCTCATTCTGGAACTGCTGGCAGATGGAAAGCGTATGCCGAGCGCAGAGCTGGAAAAGGCAGTCAATGAGCGTGGGATTTCCTCACGCACCATGAGAACGGCAAAGAGCCGTATCGGGGACAGACTTGTGACCGAGAAAGACGGCACAGCATGGGTCTGCTATCTCCGAGACTGACAACAGGAACACGGCAAGCGTGGCAAAGACGGCAAGGTTTTTATAGATACCTTAATGCTGCCGCCTTGCCTTGTTCCCTCATACCGACACCGCCCGATGATGAACAGTCACCGGGCATTTTTCATTTACAGGAGGATTTTGAATGAACAATACCGCAACCAACACCGCCACTTGCCCTACTGTCAGAAAGCAGATCGGCAAGACAACCTATATCGTCCGTGTGCATTTCAGCCAGACCGCAAAAGAAACGATGGAGGACAAAATCAAGCGTCTGCTCCGTGAAGAAGTCCGCAGAATGTGACTTCTTTGTGAATTTGATGAAAAAGTCCTTGACTTTTCGTCTCTGGCAAAACGGCCAAGTCGATCCTTATCTCCTGCGGCTCCCGGCTGGCCCCCTTTGACATCCCCCAGCTTAGGGAGATCATGAGCTATGACGAGCTGGCCCTTGACCGTATCGGGGATCGGAAAACGGCGGTGTTCTTCACCATTTCCGACACCACGCCAACCTACAACTTCCTTGTGGCCCTGGCTTTTTCGCAGATGTTCAATCTGCTGTGCGAGAGGGCCGACAATGTTCATGGGGGCCGCCTGCCCCATCATGTGCGGGTGCTGTGGGACGAGGCGGCCAATACAGGGCAGGTGCCCAACCTGGAAAAGCTGGTGGCCGTCATCCGTTCCCGTGAAATATCGCTGACGCTCTTTTATCAGCAGATGGCGCAGTGCAAGGCCATTTATGACAAGCACGCGGAAACGATCATGGGAAATATGGACAGCGTGGTTTTCCTGGGCGGCAGGGAAAGCTCCACCATCAAGGAGATTTCGGAAAACTGGCTGGGGAAGTCCACCATCTATATGCAGACGGACGGGCGCTCCAAAGGGCAGTCGGAAAGCTACAACCAGAACACCCAGCGGCTTGGCCGGGAGCTGATGACACCCGCCGAGCTTGCCACCATGCCGGGGGATCGCTGTATTTTACAGCTTCGGGGCCTGCCCCCGTTCTATTCCCCAAAGTACGACTTGAAGCAGCACCCCAACTACAAATACACGGCTGAGGCCGATAAAGTGAAAAACGCCTTTTCCCTCGATCAGCTCATCAACCGCCGCAGGCGGCCTGGGCTCTCTGAGGCTTGCGAGGTGTACGAGGCAGACGGGACAGACACAGGGCCCATAGGCGAGGACGAGGACATCCTCAACTATGATGATGTGGATGACCCGGACGCCTATGTATAAATCCCACTTCTGGACAAAGTGTCCAGAGGTCGTAACCTGCCGCCAGAAATGGCGGCTTTTTTCATAGCCGGGTATTCCCCGGAGAAATGGAGGCTCTATGCAGTTTTTTTCTTCCGCGATTGATACTTTGCAGACCCTTGTTGTTGCTCTCGGCGCTGGTCTTGGCGTGTGGGGCGTGGTCAATCTGCTGGAGGGCTACGGCTCGGATAATCCTGGCTCAAAATCACAGGGCATGAAGCAGCTCATGGCTGGCGGCGGCATCATCCTGCTGGGCACCACCTTGATCCCCCTGCTGTCCGGGCTGTTTTAAGGTAGCGGCTTATGGATTTTCTCACCGACTGGCTCACGAACTGGCTCAAAGAGCTGCTGATTGGCGGGATCATGGGCAACCTGGAGGGGCTCACCGATTACGTCAACGCCCAGGTCGGGGAGATCGCGGTACAAGTGGGGACTACCCCGGCGGCCTGGAACGCCGGGGTTTTCTCCCTTATACGCCAGCTTTCCGAAACGGTGATCTTACCGATTGCCGGTCTGGTGCTGACCTTTGTTGCCACCTATGAGCTGATACAGATGCTTTTGGAAAAGAACAATATGCACGAGTTTGATGTAGCGAATATCTATAAATGGATGTTCAAAACGGCTTGTGCCATCCTCATCCTGTCCAACACCTTTAATATCGTGATGGCGGTGTTCGATGTGTCGCAGTCCGTGATCGCCCAGGCGGGCGGGCTCATCCAGGGCTCCACGGACATTACGCCGGATATGATGGCGGAGCTGGAAACCACCCTGGAGGGCATGGACTTGGGGCCGCTTCTCGGCCTGTGGCTCCAATCCTCTCTTATCGGTGTGACTATGTGGGCGCTGGGCATTGTCATTTTTGTGCTGGTCTATGGCAGGATGTTGGAAATCTATTTGCTGACCAGCTTGGCCCCCATCCCTATGGCTACCCTGGCCCACCGGGAGGTGGGGCAGACGGGCCAGAATTATCTGCGTTCCCTGTTCGCCGTGGGATTTCAAGGGATGCTCATTCTGGTATGCGTTGCCATCTATGCGGTGCTCGTCCAGGGGATCGTCACCAGCGGAGATCCCATTGGGGCGATTTGGGGCATTGTGGGCTACACGGTTTTGCTCTGCTTTATGCTGTTTAAGACGGGCGGCATCGCCCAGCGCATCTTCGGGGCGCATTGAGAGGAGGCGCTTCAATGGAAAAAACGACTTTCGATACCTCTGGACAAAGTGTCCAGAAGTCCCCGGAGGGCCTGTTCCTGCAAGACGGCATTGCGGGGCTGCGCTCTCTGCCCCGTCATTCGGTAGATATGCTCTTGACTGATCCGCCCTATGGCACCACACGGAACTTTTGGGATGTGCCGCTGCCCCTCCCGGAGCTGTGGGAGGCGGTGAAATGGGCCGTCAAGCCGGAGGGGGCGGTGTTGTTCTTCGCACAGTGCCCCTATGATAAGGTGCTGGGGGCGTCCAACCTCCCCATGCTCCGCTATGAATGGGTGTGGTACAAGAGCCGGTGCACAGGTTTCCTCAACGCGAGGCGGGCCCCGCTGAAAAAGACGGAGAATATTCTGGTGTTCTATCAGAAACTTCCGCTTTATAATCCGCAGTTTGAACAAGGCAAGCCCTACAAGAAAATCGCGGGCAACCGTGGGGACAGCACCAACTACGGAAAATTCCTCCGCTCCGGCAGCGGATCGGAGGACGGCCTGCGCTTTCCCGGAAATGTGCTGGCCTTTCCCACCGTCCAGCGTACTATCCACCCCACGCAAAAGCCAGTGGAGCTGTGCGAGTATTTCATCAAGACCTATACCCGGCCCGGCGAGGTGGTGGCGGACATCTGCGCTGGCTCCGGCACAACGGCGGTGGCCGCCCTCAACACAAGCCGCCGCTTTATTTGTTTTGAAACCGTCCCGACCTACTATGCCGCCGCCAGCGAGCGCATCCGTGCAGCGCGGGCGGCGGTGGAGGCTGGGGAGAAAGGAGTCTGACTATCGGACAGTATTCTATTATTTATGCCGATCCCCCCTGGCGCTACACAGCGAAAAAGGTACAGGGGGCGGCGGAAAACCATTATCCCACCATGAGCATATCGGAGCTATGCGCGTTGCCTGTGGCCGACCTTGCGGCCAAGGACAGCGCGCTTTTTTTGTGGGCCACATTCCCGCAGCTCCCGGAGGCCCTGCGGCTGATCCAGGCGTGGGGCTTCACTTATAAAAGCGTGGCTTTCGTCTGGCTCAAACAAAACCGCAAATCCCCCGGCTGGTTTTACGGCCTGGGCTTTTGGACGCGGGGCAACGCGGAGGTCTGCCTGCTGGCGACGCGGGGACACCCCAAACGGCAGGCGGCGAATGTCCATCAGTTTATCATTTCCCCTGTCCGGGAGCACAGCCGAAAGCCGGAGGAGGCCCGTGAAAAGATCGTGGCCCTTATGGGCGACTTGCCCAGGGTGGAGCTGTTCGCAAGACAGTCCCCGCCCGGCTGGGATGTGTGGGGAAATGAGGTGGAGCCCACGATCCCGGACTTCTGGACAAAGTGTCCAGAGGCGGCAGATCAAAAGGAGGACTTGTGAGCGGGCTCACTTTGGGGAGCCTGTTTGACGGGATCGGGGTTTTCCCCCTGGCGGCGTCGCGGTGCGGCATCCGTCCCCTGTGGGCAAGCGAGATCGAGGCTGCCCCTATCTCTATCACCCGGCGGCACTTCCCGGATATGGCCCACCTGGGGGACATCACCAAACTGGACGGCGGGGCCATCCCGCCCGTCCATGTGCTGACCTTTGGCTCCCCTTGTCAAAATCTTTCACAGATCGGCAGGCGTGAGGGGCTGGACGGCGCCAAGTCCGGCCTGTTTTTTCACGCCATCCGCATTATTCAAGAAATGAGAAAGGCCACCAATGATCTATATCCAGTTATCTCTGTTTGGGAAAACGTCATGGGAGCGTTTTCTTCAAATGACCGGATGGACTTTAGAGCCGTCCTATCCGCTTTCACAGACACCGAAATTTCAATGCCTGCTTCGGGAAGATGGGCAAACGCCGGAATGGTGCGAGGGGGATGCCCCGATCTCGCATGGCGGCTCATGGATGCCCAACACTGGGCAAGGCCCCGACTGGCCCGACGCCAGCGCGTCTTTCTTGTGGCAGACTTTGGAGGGCGGCGTGCTCCCGCAATATTGTTTAAGCCCCGCCCAATGCTCCCACTTCCTGCGCCTTGCACAGCGGGCGGGCTGCCCGCCCCCGGCGGAGATCGAGGCCCTGTTCTTGAAACAGGGGGGCGCGTACCCGTCACCAGACCCTTTCAAGGGTTCCGTATGCGGGGAGCCGCCAAGGAGGGGGAACAAACAGCGTTCCAAAACAGCTTCGGATTTCCAACTGACCCTTTTCCCACTCTGTTAGCCGGTACGGTGACACCGTTTGCTTTTTGGTACGAGGACGATCCGGCGGGCGGCTGTATTCGTTTCCCTACGGAATTGGAATGTGAGCGGCTCATGGGCTTGCCGGAGGGGTGGACGAAGTACGGGGCCGACGGCAGGGAGATCAGCGCGTCCCAGCGGTACAAGGCCCTGGGCAACGCCATCGCCCTGCCCTGCGCGGAGTATATCATGGCGGGGATCGCGGAGGCCCTGCGTTAAAACTGCCTGGACTTCTGGACAAAGTGTCCAGAGGTAGCCGGGCTGGAAAGGAAGTGAGCAAAATTCCCTATGTGAATGTTCCCAACGATCTGTCAAAGGTCAAGACCAAACTTGCCTTTAATCTGACGAAACGCCAGCTTGTGTGCTTCGGCGTCGCGGCGGCGGTGGGCGTCCCGTCCTACCTGCTGGCCCGCAGCTCCATCGGCAACACCGGGGCCATGTTCTTTATGATGGCGGTGGCGCTCCCGGCGTTTCTGCTGGCTATGTATGAGAAAGACGGGCTCCCGCTGGAAAAGGTGGTGCGAAACATCATCCGGGCCCGTTTCCTGCGGCCTGGGGTGAGGCCCTACCGAACAGAAAACATTTACGCCCCGTTCACCCATCGGGGCGCTGCGGGAAAGGAGGATGCGATTGCAGAAAGCAAAAAATCAAAAGCGCGGCCCCGGAAAGGCCGCTGACCGGAAAGCTGCGTTGTCTGCCCAGCAGACGATCCCTTATCTGGTGATGCACCCGGACGGGGTGTGCCAGCTCCCCGGCGGGCTCTATACAAAGACGGTGGAATATGAGGACATCAACTATTCCGTGGCAAGCACCGAGGATCAGACAGCGATTTTCGGCGGCTGGAGTTCGTTCCTCAATTACTTTGACACCTCTTTGCCGTTCCAGCTCTCCTTTATCAACCGCCGCTCCCGTTCCCGGAGCAAATACCGGGTGAATATCCCCCAGGCGGAGGATAGCTTCAACAGCATCCGGGCTGAATTTACTGGGATGTTAAAAAACCAGATCGCTCGGTCAAACAACGGGATCGAGCGGTCAAAATATATCACCTTTGGGCTCCCCGCCGATGGGATCGGGGAGGCCCGGCCCCGGCTGGAGCGTGTGGAGGCCGATGTGACAGGCAACCTCAAACGGCTGGGAGTGCCCTCGGAGCCCCTGGACGGGCGGTCACGGCTGGCCCTGCTCCACAGCCAGATGCATCCCGGCAGCCGGGAGCCGTTCCGCTTCTCCTGGCAGGACATTCCCAAAACGGGGCTGGGCACCAAGGACTATATCGCCCCGGACAGCTTCGACTTTCGGCAGTCCCGCCTGTTCCGGGTGGGCCAGTATTGGGGGGCGGCTTCCTATTTGCAGATCATGGCTTCGGAGCTCTCCGACAAGCTCCTGGCGGAAATCCTGGAGCTGGACGCGGAGCTGACTGTGACCATGCACATCCAGACGGTAGATCAGTTGAAGGCCATTAAAACGGTAAAAGGCAAGCTGTCCGATATTGGAAAAATGAAGGTGGAGGAACAACGCAAGGCGGTGCGGGCCGGGTATGATCCCGACATCCTGCCCCCCGACCTCATTACCTTTTCCAAAGACGCGGCGGAGCTGCTGGCCGACCTACAATCCCGCAACGAGCGGATGTTCCTGCTGACCTTTACGGTGGTGAATATCGCCCCCACCCGCCAGCGGCTGGAAAATGATATTTTCACTGTGGGCGGCATCGCACAGAAATACAACTGTGCCTTGAAGCGGCTGGACTGGCAACAGGAGCAGGGCTTTGTGTCCTCCCTGGCCCTGGGCTATAACGAGGTGGAAGTCCAGCGGGGCATGACCACCAGCTCCACGGCGATTTTCATTCCCTTTATGACGCGGGAGCTGCGGATGGCGGGGCCGTCCCTCTATTACGGGATGAACGCCCTTTCCCACAATGTCATCATGGCTGACCGCAAAAAGCTGAAATCGGCCAACGGCCTGTACCTGGGCTCTACCGGATCGGGAAAATCCTTTGCGGCAAAAAGAGAGCTCCTAAACGTGTTCCTCACCATCCCCCAGGACAGAATTTTGATTGTGGACCCAATGGGCGAGTATGCCCCCCTGGTGCGGCGGCTGGGCGGGCAGGTCATTGAGATCGCCCCCGGTTCTCCCAGCCATATCAACCCTATGGACATCCGGCTGGATATAGACGAGGACGAGAGCCCGCTTTCCATGAAAGCGGATTTTTTGTTGTCCCTGTGCGAGCTGGTGGTGGGCGGCAAGGATGGTTTACAGCCTATCGAAAAGACGGTGATCGACCGCTGTGTGCGGCTCATCTACCGGGATATGGCCCTGGGGATCGGGGCCGGCAAGCCGCCCTTGCTCCAGGACTTGTATGAGGAGCTTCTGAAACAGCCAGAGCCGGAGGCCCGGCGGGTGGCAACCGCCCTGGAGCTCTACTGCACCGGCTCCCTCAACCTGTTCAACCACCCTACCAATGTGGACTTGACCGCCCGTGTGGTGTGCATCGTCCTCAAAGGGCTGGGGGAAAACCTGCGGAAGATCGCCATGCACATCACCAACGATTTTGTCACTTCGGCGGTCAACGTGAATTTCCACAACGGCATTTCGACCTGGTGCTACTTTGACGAGTTTCACATTTTGCTCCGGGACGCCCTCACCGCCAGCTACTTTGTGGCCGTGTGGAAGATGCTCCGCAAAAAGGGCTGCGTCCCCAGCGCACTTACGCAGAATGTGAAAGACCTGTTAGCCAGCCGGGAGATCGAGGCCATTTTGGACAACACCGACTTTATGATCCTGTTGGCCCAGGCCCAAAGTGACCGGGCGATCCTGGCAAAGCAGCTCGGCATTTCCGAGCACCAGCTTTCCTACATCACCCATAGCAATTCCGGCGAGGGCCTGCTGTTCTATGGGGATGTGACCATCCCCTTTGTTGACCGTTTCCCCAAGGGGGAGATCTATAACCTGCTCACCACCCGCCCGGAGGATTTGAAGAATGAAGCGAAAACCGAATAGGCCAAAACAAGAGCCAATGGAACGCCCCGGCTCCTGGGAGAGCACCGCCGATCCTGGCGGGGCCGCTGGGGGCGGCTCCCCAGGTGATGCTGGGGCTGCGGACAGCGGCACCTCTGGACAAAGTGTCCAGAAGTCAAAATTTCGGCAAAAGAGCCAGCAGGAACAGGCCGCCGCGTCCAAGCTCCGTATGGAAAAGCGCGGGGAAAAGCTGGAGGCAGCCAAAGATAAGCTGGCAAAGCAGAAGCCACCCAAAAAGCCCGGCCCGGTGAGGCGGATGGGCCGGGCCGCTGGCGGCACCGTTCACGGCTTCGTGCATGGCAAGCTCTTTGAGGTGGAACAGGAGAATGTGGGCACCGAGGGGGCCCACCGCTCCGAGCTGGCGGGTGAAACCGCCCTGCGGCATGGCTCCCGCTTCGTCAAGAAGAAAATCCGGGAACACCCTGCAAAGGCTGTCCAGCGGGCGGAGTCCAAATATATCAAGGCTGCGGCGGATCATCAGTTCCGCGTGGCCGCCCAGGAGCACCCGGAGCTGAAGCAAAGTGCCTGGAAACGGTTTTGGCAGAAACGGCAATACCGCAAGCAGGCGCGGCAGACTGCCAGAGCTGGGGCGGCAAAGGCAGCAAAACAGACTGCCGCCGCCACGGAAAGAGCCGGAGCCCAGGCGGTGGGCTTCATCAAGCGGCATCCCGTGGGGGTGCTCCTGGCCCTGGCCTGTGTGCTCCTGCTCTTTATCATGCAGTCCTGTTCGTCCTCCCTGGTGATGCTGGGCAACTCCGGCGCGGGGGCCGTGGGCGCTACCACCTATCCATCAAAGGATGAGGACATCCTGGGGGCTGAGGCCGCCTATGTAGATATGGAGGCGGAGCTGCAAAACTACCTGGACACCTACGAAAGCACCCACGACTATGACGAATACCATTTTGACCTGGACGGGATCGAACACGATCCCTATGTGCTCATCTCCATTCTCTCTGTGCTCCACGAGGGGGAATGGACGCTTGCCCAGGTACAGGGCACCCTGGAAACGCTTTTTGGCCGCCAATACATTCTCACCGAGGATGTGGTGGTGGAGGTGCGCTACCGGACGGAAACCCGCACAGACAGCGAGGGCAACGATTATGAGGTGGAAGTCCCGTATAACTGGTATATCTGCTATGTGACGCTGGAAAACAAAAACCTTTCCCATCTCCCCCTGGAGCTTATGGGCGAGGAGGAGCTGGCCCGGTATGCCCTCTATATGTCCAGCCTGGGCAACCGGCCCGACCTGTTCCCGGAGTCCGGGTATGTGGACAAATACACGAAACCGCCCGCCGACTACGACGTGCCGGAGGAATATCTGGACGATGAAACCTTTGCGGCTATCTTGGGCGAGGCGGAAAAGTACCTGGGCTATCCCTATGTGTGGGGCGGCAGCTCTCCGGCCACTTCCTTTGACTGCTCCGGCTTCGTGTCCTGGGTGATCAATCACTCCGGCTGGGATGTGGGCCGCCTGGGGGCCCAGGGGCTTTACAACATCTGCACCCCCACCAGCGCGCCCCGCCCCGGCGATCTGGTCTTTTTTGAGGGCACCTATGATACAAGCGGCGTTTCCCACTGTGGTATCTATGTGGGGGACGGGATGATGATCCATGCGGGCGATCCCATCAGCTACGCGAATTTGAATACAAGCTACTGGCAGTCCCATTTCTACGCCTACGGGCGTTTACCATGATTGGAGGTATTCTATGGCGGCAAGCAAAAGCCAAAAAATCCAGGCCGAGATTGAAAAGGTCAAGGCCAAAATCAACGAGCAGCAGGCCCGGCTCAAGGAGCTGGAGAAAAACAAGCTGGAGGCCGAAAACAGCGAGATCGTGGACATCGTGCGGGGCCTGAGCATTTCCCTGGAGGAGCTGCCCCTGGTGCTTCAGCAGCTCCGGGAGGGCACTTCTGGACAAAGTGTCCAGAAGTCGGGGCCTGTGGAAAAGGAGGAAAATTGAATATGAAACGATGGAAGTCTTTGACGGCGGCGCTTTGCGCCGCTGTTCTTTTATGCGGCTTTAGCGTCCCGTCCTATGCCTATGCAGATGGCGGGGCGGGCTCTGATTACGGCGATCCCACAATGGAAACCCCAGCCCCGGCCCCGGAGCCTACCATTGAACCCGGCCAGGGCTTTTCGGAGGAGGGCGGCTTTGTGACCCGCGACCTGCTCTATGACGAAAACACCAACAAGCAGTTTATCACCGTCCATACCAGCGGCGGGGCTACATTTTATTTCGTCATTGACTACGACAAGCCCGTGGACGAGGAGGGCGAACAGTACGAAACCTATTTTCTGAATGTGGTGGACGAGGCCGACCTGCTGGCCGCAGCCGAGGCCGCTGGCGTGGAACAGGCGGTGTGCTCCTGCTCTGAAAAATGCGAGGTGGGGGCTGTCAATACAGAGTGCGCCGTCTGCTCTGTCAATATGGGAAAATGCGTGGGCGCAGCCCCGGAGCCTGTGGAAACCGAGGAACCTGCGGAGGAGCCGGAAACAGGCGGCAGCATGGGGACGCTCCTGCTCATCCTGGCGGTGGCCGGGATCGGCGGCGGGGCCGCGTTCTATTTCAAGGTGCTCCGGCCCAAACAGCAGCAGGCCGCCGAGCCAGAGGAGGACTACGGCGAGGAGGACTATGAGGACGACGGCCCGCCCTGGGACGAGGACGAAAACAGCGAGGAGGATGAGGAATGAACTTTACCAATAACCCTTATGAAAAAATGATGAAACAGAAGCCCCGGCCCCTGGCCCCCTCCATCCCCAAAGCGCCCAAAGGCTCCCGGTGTTCCGGGTGCCCCTACTGGCGGGGGATCGGCTGTGTGTCCTGCTACCGGGAGCTTTTGAAAACCCCTGCCGGGAGGTGATGGGGTGGCCCGTGAACTGACCCGCGAGGAAAAAAGCAAAATCCGCGCCCTGGTGGTGAAGTGGTGCGCCAACTATGACAAGGAATATGGATGCCTGCCCCTGGAGTGCGAATGTTATATGTTCGGCAAATGCTGGACGGGGGCCTATTGCCGTTATTTCCGGGAGGCTGTCCTGCCCCTTGATCCGGCGCTGGAGGCGGCGCTCTTGACCGAGGGCCCGCCCCCGGTTTTCAAGCCCTGCCCCATCTGCGGCGGGGCTGTCCCCGTGGATGGGCGCATGGCCTACTGCTCCGAGGCTTGCGCCCGGATCGCCCTGCGGCGGCAAAAGCGGGAGTATATGCGAAAAAAGCGGAGGTGATGTGTGGAAAATTAGGCCCCGGAAAACCCGCTGATTACAAGGCTTTCCGGGGCCGGTTTTGGGGTGGGCCGTATGTTTCTATGCCCCGCCCCCATTTCAGCAAAATGCTTTCCACATCCCCGCGCTGTCACTTCTGGACACTTTGTCCAGAGGTGGCGGCTTATCTCAACAAATTCAGGAGGTGCTGTATATGGAGCGAAATGCCGGATATGAAATCAAGCGGCTTTTACTTTACGATGATAACAAGGGCTTTGCCCTGGGGGAAAATCTGCGGGCCCCCGATCCCTATGTGACCTGGAAAGTCACCGAGGAGCAGGGCCGCCGTTCTTTTGACTGGGGGCATTATTTCACGACAGAACGGGCGGCGGTCAAAGATTTTCTGAAACGGGCGGGTGACTATGAAAAGGAAAACTCCGTTTTCCTGGCGTCGGAAGGCCCCCAGCCAGACAGCTTCAAATACTATTCCACCCAACGGCCCATTGACATCGGCACGTTCCCAAAAGGCGGCGGCAACGATCCCATCCGTTTCCAGAACTATGATAAACGGCTTCCGGTGGAGGGTGGCGCGTTCCTGGCCTGGGGCGAGCTGGAATACGGAAAACAGTTGACGGATGATGAACTGTTCTGCTATGAGCTGCGGCCCTCACGGGATAACCCCGATGTGTGGCGGCGTATGGATGCGCTGGCCCAGGTGGTGGGGCCGTGGGAGGATATGCGCCAGCTCCCGGAGGGGCGCAGGCTTACAGAATGGAGCGCCGAGGCGGACGCTTATGTGCCAACGGCAAAGGCTACCGTGGAAAAGCTGATGGAATGTACGGAAAACATCCGGGTGCGGCGGGCGCTTCTGACTGGCGACAGGCAGCCCTCAATCCGTGACCAGCTCAAGGCCGCCCAGCGGGAGGCCCTGGAGCACCAGGGGCCGGAGGCCCCAAAAAAGAAAGCACCCGACAGGGGCGAGCGTTAGGAGGTATGTGTATGGAAAAACAGAGGGAACAGGATCGGGCCGATCTGGAAATGAAACGGCTGTGCGGCGTGTTTGGCTCCCCCCAGCCCCCGGAGGAGGAAAAGCCGCTGGACAAGGTAAAGGAGCCGCCCCGCCCCTATCGGAGCCGGGAGCGCGAGGAACGGTGAGCCAGAAAAAGCGCCGCCGCCCTGTCCATCTTCATGTGATGGTGTCCGAGGAGGAACTGGCGCTGATCCGGGAGCGCATGGCCGAGGCGGGTGTCCGTAACCTGGGGGCCTATGTGCGGAAAATGGCCCTCAACGGCTATGTGCTCCATGTTGACCTTTCGCCCGTCCGGGAGCTGGTATCGCTCCAGCGGCGGTGCTCCAACAATCTAAACCAGGTAGCGATCCAGGCGAACACCTACGGCGGCATTTACCCGGAGGAGATCAAGGCCCTCCAGCGGGACTATGAAACCCTGTGGGAGCCGCTGTCCGACCTGCTCAAAAAGCTGTCGGCGGTGGTGGAGCTTTAACCCTTGCCGGGGAGCGCAACGCTCCCCGGCTGCCCCGGCTTCTGGACACTTTGTCCAGAGGTGGGGGCAGCCGGAGTCATCCTTGTTGGCCCCCTCTTACTGAGTTATAATATACATATAGAGGCAAATAGCAAACTTTTGTAGGAGGTATGAACCATGCGTATCATTTTGAAAATTATCGCGGCCTCCTTTGTTTTGGCGCTGATCCTCGCTGTGGCGGTGCTCTCGTTCCTCTCCTGCATCGCGGGCGCGTTCTGCTGGCTGGCGTGTACCGCCTTTGTCCTGCTGGCGGCCTGCGGTTTTTTCGCAGGGCTGCATACCGGGTGTATTGCCATGCTGGTGCTGGCGTTTTTGGTTTCCCCCTTTGGGCTCCCGGCCATCGGGGAGTGGCTGCTGGAGCGCCTGTATGGGGTGAAATATGCCTTGCAGGATTTTATGTTTAGCTGATGACCTCTGGACACTTTGTCCAGAAGTGCCGGGCGGCGGGTATGTTCCCGCCGCCCTCTTTTCGTCTATCTGGAGGAGGTGAGCTTACGGCCACAACACGCTTGATCACCCACCATATCAGCAAGGGGGAAACTGTTGCCCAATCGCTGAAAGACCGTTTCGACTACGGACAAAACCCGGAGAAAACCCAGGGCGGGGAGCTCATTTCCGCCTATGAGTGCGACCACCGCACAGCCGACGCCGAGTTCCTGCTGGCAAAGGCAAAGTACAAGGCCGTCACGGGCCGGGAGCAGCGGCGGGATGCGGATGTGCTGTGCTATCAGATCCGGCAGTCCTTCCGTCCTGGGGAGATCACCCCGGAGGAGGCAAACCGGGTGGGCTATGAAACGGCTATGCGCTGGACAAAGGGAAAGCACGCCTTTTTTGTTGCCACCCATACAGACCGCCAGCACATCCATAATCACATTTACTACAATTCCACCACCCTGGACTATACCGGGAAATTCCGGGATTTTTTCAGATCGGCGGCAGCCCTGCGGCGGCTCTCTGACCGGGTATGCCTGGAGCATGACCTGTCTGTGATCCAAAACCCGAAGCTCCACAGCAAGGGCCGCTTTCTCCACTACGGCCAATGGGTCGGGGAACGCCCGCCCTCGGCCCAGCAGCGAGTGCGGCTGGCTATCGTGGAGGCCCTGGGGAAACAGCCCGCCGACTTTGCGGCGTTCCTGCGGCTCATGGAGGAGTCCGGCTTTGCGGTGAAGCGTGGCCGGGGCGGAGTGATCTCATTCCTGGCCCCTGGGCAGGATAAGCCCACCCGCCTGCGCTCGTCCACCCTGGGCCCCGGCTTTGACCCGGAGGACATCCGGGCGGTGATCGCCGGGGAGCGCCCGATCCCGGAGCTGCCAAAGGAGGGCCCGCCCCCGCCCCGGCGCGTCGATCTCATCATCGACATTCAAAACCGTCTGGCCCAGGGCAAAGGCCCGGCCTACGAGCGGTGGGCCAAAGTCTACAACCTCAAACAGATGGCCGCCGCGCTCCTGTATCTCCGTGAGCATGGGCTGACCGACTATGCGGCGCTGGAGGCCACCACCGAGGCGGCGGTGGATCGCTTTCACTCCCTGGCCGGGGAGCTGCGGGACACCGAGGCCGCCCTCTCCCATACTTCCCAGCTCATGGGGGCTGTGGTAAAGTACGCAAAGACGAGGCCCGTGTTTGACGGCTACAAGGCGGCCCGGTATTCTAAAAAATATCTGGCCCAGCACGAGGCGGAGCTTTCTGACTATCGGGCGGCAAAGGCCGCCATGAGTGAGCTTTTGGACGGGGCAAAGCTCCCAAAGATGGACGCGCTGAAAAAGCGGCGGCGGGAGCTCTCTGAAAAGAAAAAGGCCCTCTATGCCGAGTACCGCAAGGCCCAGGCAGATATGCGGGAGGCCGTGGCGGTCAAGGGCAACATCGACTTCCTGCGCGGCTATCCAGACGGGCGGGAAGATAAGGCCCAGGAGCGGTAGCGCCGGGGCCGCAGACAATAAGGACTTCTGGACACTTTGTCCAGAGGTGCAGCGGGTTTGGGGAGCTCCCCAACAAGCATTTTTGCGGGGCCCCGGCCACGCAAAAATAGCAGGTGTGGGCACACCTGCCCTGCTTGCCGTTTCGTGCAAACCTGAAAAACAGGCGCTTTGGAGCGGATAGTGCAGGGGGCGAACATTCCAAAAAGAATATTGCCATACTTCAAATGTTCTGCTATAATGTCTATAAATAACTTTTCAAAAAGGGGTTGACAAGCAACATGACTTCTGCCATCCTAAAGCAAGCAAGCAAGCAAGCAAGCAAGCAAGCGGAGCGGTGCTATAACTATGTAGCATCGGGCTTTTGTCATGCCCCCAATAATATTGGTATATATAAGCGTTTCTATCAAGGCAGTTTTCTGCGCGGATAGAAACGCTTTTTTGTTTTGAAAACGTCAACTGGAGGAGGATTATGGTATGGACAATTTGCTGGAACAACTTGAACAGTGGAATAAAAACGATGAATTTTCCCGGTGTATTGAAGCCATTGAAGCTATCCCGGAAAAAGAGCGTGGATATAAATTGACCGTATTGCTTGGTCGGGCTTATAGCAATTTGGCAGTATTGGGAGATCACAAGGCGCATGGAGATGATGATGAAGTAGATAAGGAACTTATCCAACACTCCATTGACATTTTGGAAACTGTATGGAAACAGGGAGAAAATGACCCGTACTGGAACGCTCGCATGGGATATGCTCACCTCATGGCAGATGATACGGCGGCTGTTGCTCTTGAATATGGAAAGCGGTGGCTGGAATTAGAGCCGGACAATCCAGAAGCGCAGAAATTGGTGAGCGATTGTGAGGGGTATCTTTCGGAAGAACCAGTCGAAATGTATGGCGAGGCCGATTGGGATGCGGTAGAGAAACACATTGAAAAATATTTCGGTTATTATGATTACGTATTTCACGAAAGTGTTTCCACAGGTATTCATTTGGACATCTGCGTTATTCCACCGCGAAAAGATCATAACTATTATACCCTTGTTACATTTGGAATGGGCGCTCATAGAATGAACGTGCCAGAGGAACTAACAGAGAAAAAATTGGAACGGGCAGAGCTTTTAATCAATCTTCCCCCGGATTGGAAATTGTCGGAGGAGGATTGGCAAGAGGAAAAATGGTATTGGCCTATTGATGTTTTGAAATGGATTGCCCGCATACCTGTTAAAGATAGAAATACTTGGCTTGGCTGGGGACATACCATAAGTTCCGGTGAGCCATTTGCGGAAAGTACAAAATTGTGCGGGGCTATGTTATTAAATCCCGGTGTGTTTGGTGAACCCTCATACTTCTGCACTCTCCCCGACGGGGACGAAGTGAATTTTTATCAGCTTATCCCTCTCTACAAGGAAGAAATGGAGTTTAAGTTAGAAAATAGTGTAGATGAACTTATAGATAAATGCCCGGACGAAATCTTGGAGGTCATTAACCCCACGCGCCTTAATGCAATTACAGATGAAGATACGATTGGCTATGATTTAGCGGAAATGGATAATGCGGAAAGTCATCTAAAACGTATCCGGGATTTGCATTTGCCTGTTGATGAACTGGCCGCTTACAACTCTATGGCCGTTTATCTGCGTTGGGCTATGGAACGAGGGCAAATGAGCAACCCGTTTCTTACCCAGTACCGAAATGTGGTAGAAACAGTTAGGGCGGGGAATGGCCCCGACTTGCGTGTGTTTATCCGGGACAAGCTGGACGGAAAGTTGTCCACGCAATTTTTTGATCGGGTAGGCTCTGGCTTTGCTCAATGGTATGCCCAGGACAATCGCTCAAATCCTTATGTCTATCTCTGGGACTACCGCGACTGTGCTCTGGCTGTTTTGAAAGATCATACATGGAATAGCATTGAGGAGGAAGAAGCCGCATATTTGCTTTTGCCTTATACCGAGGAAAGCTACCAGGCGATAAGTGCAATTTTGGATAAGCGGTTAAAAGAATTTTTGGAAACAGAATTTGAAGATGATCCCGAACTGCGTGTTGCACGTGCCGCCGACGGAAAGCCGCCTATCATTCCCGATTGGGACGGTCCCCTATTCTGCTATGCAACTGACCGTATCGCTCAAAAGGGCTATAAAATCAAGGGGGCCAAACGAATAATGCCAGAACGTGAGGAATGGGGCTGGGAAAGCGGTTGGGGCTTCTTTTCCGATGATGATATGATGGACGACGAACTTGATGATGAAAAAGCTGGCTTTTACGATATTCGAGATATTTGCCGCATTGACCCGACCGTAGTGTCCCTGTTGTCCTTGCCTTATGGCACATATATGGAGAAAAACGAAACCGGGGAATGGGTTGAAATTGAAGATGATGAAACGGAGTTAATGACAATGCAGCTTGATAAAATTGAAGATGTTTTATCTGAAAATCTGGGAGAAGGGTATCGAATTGTTAGGGACAATGATGAACTATCTCCAATAATCGAATGGGTTGACTGGGTTAATCAATCGGAAAATGACGAGAATGAAGAAGCTATTCGGGTTGAAGTCCATTTTGAAGATGGCACGGAGGAAACCTTTGAAAAAGGAATTACGCTTCGTCAAATCTGGCATGAAGATGTACTATAAGAACACCCTATATGCAGGAAAAGGAGAAATTTTTAATGACAATAGATGAATGTAAAAAATATCTTCCCAATCGTTGGGCAGAGATTATTCAACAAGACCCATTACTAATGGAAATCTTTGAAGAACATGATTACGATTTGGAGGAAGAAGCTGTACCGCCTTTTCTGTTTCAGGAGTTGCGCGGTGGAAATATCGAACATCTGCGCCCTATTTTTGCTCTCTATGGGCAAACTGGATTAAATATGTTACAAGAACTTTTGGAAATTGATGAAATCAGCAAAGATACAGCAAAGGTTGAACTGCCAGACGAACAAACCAGCTATGCAGGGTATTTCTTTACTCGATTTTCAGAAGATAATAGACAGAACGCTGAAAATGCAGTACAAGCCTATATTAGAAATATAAATCGTATTTTCGTGGAGGAGTTCAAGGAAGCTGCTCCATTGGACGAGAACGCCAAAATAGAAATTTTATTCGGACAAGCTGCCCAGACTTTTAGAGAAGAAGCCTATCAGCAACAAATAAATGGAGAAAGTACAGAAATAGAAATTGATTTGATAGATTGGTGTAGCGATATGCTGTACAAGGAGGGCTATGAGGATATTGAGTTAATGACTGAGGCATTGTACCATATCAACTGCGATTATCTATTGTCCGATTATCTCCAGTGGCCTATGTATGATACGAAACGGGAAAATCCTTTTCGTCCTTATTTTGAACTTTGGAAGATGGGGTTGAATATTTATTTCCCAGAGCGTGGACGTGTGGTACTAATTGGATAAAAGAAATCATCTTGATATGCTCATTCAGCGATTAGAGCAAGAACAGGAAAAATAAAGAGGAACTTGCCGCTTCATCTTTGGCGCGGGGGATGCGTGTTGATCGTGTGTAGTATCGCTACGTTGCTTGTTTAGGTGCGGACTTCTGGACACTTTGTCCAGAAGTGGCCCGGTAGATAAAGGAGGATATATGGGCGCATGGAATTATGGTGTGTTTGATGATGATACTGCGTATGACGCTTTGATTGACCTTAAAGGATCATCAGACATAATTGCTGATATGGAACAATATTTTGATGAGGTTATACAGGCTGAATATATCGGCTATGATGAAGCGCATTACGCTTTAGTATCAGCGGCCGTTATTGACAGCGTAATAAACAGCTTTGTGTATAGGTGTGATGAGGAAGATTATTTTGAGTGGACAAGTTCACAAAAATGTTTTGACTTTTCTCCCCTCAAACAAAAAGCAGTAACGGCTATTGGTGCCATTCTTTCTGATAATTCTGAATTAAGAGAATTGTGGGAAGAAAACGAGGAATTGTATGAAGCATGGAAAGAGGATAAACTTTCAATGCAAAAACGACTGCAACAATAACAAAAAGGAAAGGTGAAAAATCATGGGATTGTTTGGAAACATTTTTAAGCCGCTGCAAGGAAAGCTGACCGCTAAACAAGAAGAAAATATGAAAAAGGTAGCGGAAGTATTTAAGGAAAAGACAGGGAAAGATTATCAGACCGCCGTTGTCTGGAAAATGACAACAAAGAAAAAACTAACGAAAACTGTTCATACATATTACAACTGGCTTATGGGCTATGGCATAGACGATAATAACATTCCTGAAATCGTACTTATTCCCGTAGATCCTAAATGGGATTGGATTGATGAACCTATTTATTGCAAAAAGACTAATTCCGAAATGACGCAGGACAAGAAAACAAGCCTGTTCATCTTAAAGAATGACCAGCTTGAAGATAGCAAAATAGATTTACAGCTTATTAGTTCCGTGGCGATGATGGAAAATTATCTCATGGACGTTAATTATATGTTTGACTATGAAAAGCTGAGTGAGTATTGCATGAAATATTGGATGGGCAAGTGATGGAGTTTATAGAAAAGTTTTTAAGTGAGTATTGGCAATATGTAACGCTTGTGATTGGTGCAGGTTTTGTGATATTCGGTTTTATCTGCAACAAAATAAAATTACCAAAATTCTTAACGAGAAATCCAGACGCAAAATATTCGCTCGGGTTGAGAATAGTGTATATATTACTTGGCATCGGCACCGTATTATATTCTCTTTTCTGTATTTTTTCTTGAGGTTAATAGTTGTTTGGGGGCCGCCAACGGAAACGGCATATAAAAAAACCGTTGGATTGGCGGCTGTGTTGTTATGCGCCTCAAATAGGGGCAGAAGTCAAACGGCGGTTTTGAAACTAATCATTTCAAGGCCGCCGCTTTTTTATACCCACGGCGGCAAAGGAGGTACGCCGTGTTTCTTTGCCTTGTCCATGCCCTTAATTTGTCAAAAAAAGCCCAGGCACCGGACAAGGATATTCTGATATTGGTTGCGAAAATTGTTCTAATATAAATAAATTCCTCGCTTTATGCGCTTGTGCGGCCTTGTGCTGTGCAAGCGCATTTTGCTTGCCTTACTTCTGGACAAAGTGTCCAGGGGTACGGGGCGGCTCCCCTGGGTGCCGTTCTCCGCCAGCCCTCCATTTTGTTTCCGATCAACCCACCCACCGAAACAAAATGGAGGACAAGTTATGACTACAATCAATCTGAAAGATTTTTATTATTGGTACATAGTGGACGAGCTGGTGGAGGTGCCCGATGAAGTGGCCGAGGCACTTATGGCCAGCCGGAGGGATGAAGCGTCCTATCAGCGGCGGCTTACCCGGAATAAGGCGTTTTATTCCCTGGACTGTGATGACGGGATCGAATATTCCGCGTGCCTGCATGAGCCCAGCCCCCAGGAGCTCCTGGATCGGAAAGAGCTGTTTTTCCGTCTGTGGAATGCCCTCAACTCCCTGCCGGAGATCCAGGGCCGCCGGGTGGACGCTCACTTGATCCTCGGCAAAAGCTACCGTCAGATCGCCCGCGAGGAGGGCGTGGACAAGAGCGCCGTCCGTTGTTCCGTGGAAAGCGGCATCAAACGGATGAAAAAATATTTGAGAGAAAATTTCTAATTACCATCTCCATTTGCTCCTTTTTTGTCCTGGGTATATGAGAGGAAGTTTTTCCCTCTCCGTAAAGGGGACGCGGGGGCCCCAGGCCACAGTGCCGGGCCGCCTCCCTCTTTGCGGGGGAGCGCCGCAGCCGAGGATGCTGTCTTATGACGGGGCAAGAAAATGAGCGCAGTGCTCCCCTATATCTTTATGAAAAAGGGGAACGCTCTATGAACTACGATCCAGAATTGGCGGCCCTGCTCTCCCAGCCGTGGAGCGAGGGGGCCTGCCGGGGCTATGTGATCTCTGCGATGGAGCGGTGCGGCTTCAAGCCCACCGACATTGAACAGGTCATGCTGGAGCTCCACGAGGTTTTTGACTACACTACCCCGGAGGAGGCTGCGGCTTACTACGAGCGGAGCCCCTATTGACTTCTGGACAAAGTGTCCAGAGGTCACACCATCAAGCGGCCAGCGCCCTATGCGGGTGCTGGCCGTTTCCTTTATCCATACCGTTTTAAGAGGGAGGTATTTTATGCAGGCACAGGTCAAATACGAAAGCGAGATCAAAACTGCCGTTCTTGGGGATCGGACGATCACCGTCAAGAATGTTACCCCCATATACTCGCCGCAGGAGCGGGACAAACGAAACCGCGAAATTGAACGGCGGCTGTTTGATGTGTTCGTAAAGTACGCCGGACAGAGGGGGTAGGCCGGAGTCATCCTTGTTGCATGGGGGCATTAGAGGTATAATATAGTTGTAGGTTGGCTCCCATTTATGGAAAGGGAGCTAATTATGGATAACAGAATTGACGCGATTTATGGGCGGCAGTCGATTGACAAAAAGGACAGTATCAGCATTGAAAGTCAGTTTGAATTTTGCCGTTACGAATTGAAAGGCGGTGAGGGCCGGGAGTACAAGGATAAAGGTTACTCCGGCAAGAATATTGAACGCCCGGACTTCCAGCGGCTTTTGCAGGACATCAAGCTGGGGCTCATCAAGCGGGTGATTGTCTACAAGCTGGATCGGATCAGCCGCTCCATTGTGGACTTTGCAAAGCTCATGGAGCTGTTCAAGCAGTACAATGTGGAGTTTGTGTCCTGTACGGAAAAATTTGATACCTCTACCCCGATGGGCAGGGCGATGCTCAATATCTGTATCGTGTTTGCCCAGCTGGAACGGGAAAGCATCCAAATGCGCGTGCAGGACGCTTTTTATTCCCGGTGTACCAAAGGCTACTATATGCGGGGCCGGACGCCATACGGTTTTGATACTGAGCCCATCGTCATGGACGGGATCAAGACAAAGAAGCTGGTGGAAAACGCGGAAATGGATTTTGCCGAGCTGATGTACCAGATGTATGCGGAGCCGAGCAGCTCCTACGGCGATATAACCCGGTACTTTGTCAAAAACTCCATTGATGTCTATGGAAAAGCCCTGCAACGGGCCTTTATCTCAAAACTGCTGAGAAATCCGGTCTATGTCCAGGCCGATATGGACATCTACGAATACTTCAAAGCCCAGGGCGTAAAAATCGAAAGCCCCCCGGAAATGTTCACGGGGGACAATAGCTGCTATCTCTACCAGGGCCGGGAGGGTGAAGAACAAATCCTTGTAATCGCTCCCCACCAGGGGCGCATCCCCTCCAGCCTTTGGCTGACCGTCCAGCGCAAGCTGTCACAAAACACCTCATTCCAGAATGGCCGCAAATGCCACAATACCTGGCTGGCCGGGAAAATCAAGTGCGGACGCTGCGGCTATGCTCTGGTGGGCTTGAGAGCCCAAAACGGCGTTACTTACCTGCGGTGCAAGCAGCGGGCCGATAACGGGAGCTGCGAGGGTGCCGGTACGCTGACGGCGCAAAGCATGGAGTCCTTTGTGTATGGCGAGATGGTGGAGAAAATGCGGAAGTATCACACGCTGAAAGGCGGCAAGGAACCGGGCTATAACCCCAAACTGACCGCCGCCCGTGTTGCCCTGGCAAAGACGGAAAGCGAGATTGAGAAACTTCTGGACACTTTGTCCGGGGCAAACCCGCTGCTCCTGCAATACGCAAACAATAGGATCGAGGAGCTGGACGCAGAACGGCAAAAGCAGTTAAAGCTGGTGGCCGATCTCACCGCTAATTCCGTTTCGGACACGCAAATTGACTGTATCACGAATTACCTCAACGATTGGGAGTCCGTGAGTTTTGACGATAAGCGCAAGGTGGTTGATATTCTCATATCCCACATTGATGCAACCAGTGAGAGCGTTACAATCCACTGGAAAATCTAAAGCCTGTTTCACTTGGCATTATGCCTTTGTAAAAAATAGTTTCCCCTTTTTAAAGACCTTTCCGATCGGGAAATCGGTCCTCGGGCGCAGCATCTACGCGCTGGGCATCGGGGACGTCTACCGGGGCACCCTGTTTGTCGGCGGCGTGCACGGGATGGAATGGCTGACCACCCTGCTGCTCTTCCGCTTTTGCGAGGATATCCTCAGCGCGATGACCACCGGCGAGCCGCTCGCCGACATCGATATGGCCCGCACGCTGGAAAACCGCTCGATCGCGATCATCCCCTGCCTCAACCCCGACGGGGTGGAGATCAGTCTGCACGGGGCCGAATCGGCGGGGCAGCTCTGCGCCTTCGTCGAAAAGGCGAGCGGCGGGGACGCCTCCCGCTGGCAGGCCAACGCGCGGGGCATCGACCTCAACCACAATTTCGACGCGGGCTTCCCCCAGCTCAAGGAGCTCGAGGAGCAGGCGGGGTTCACTTCCCCCGGGCCGACCCGTTACGGCGGGACCGCCCCCCACAGCGAGCCGGAGACCCGCTCCCTCGTAAATTTCTGCTGCGCGTTCGACCTGCGGCAGGCGTACGCCTTTCACTCCCAGGGGGAGGAGATCTACTACCGCTACGGGCCGCACACGCCGGTGCGCTCCCAGCTGATGGCACAGGTGCTGGCGTCCGCGTCCGGCTACAAGCTCGCCTCCCCCGAGGGGACCGCCTCCCACGGCGGATTCAAGGACTGGTTCATCGACTGCCTGCACCGGCCCGCCTTCACGATCGAAATCGGCCGCGGGAAAAACCCCCTGCCCGTCGAGGAGCTCGAACCGATCTATGCGCGCCTTTTGGAGATGATGCTCATTTCGATCCTGCTCTGAGCGGATCGTATTTTTCGCAGAATCCCTCGATTGTGCGGAAATCCGCGATCCGCTCGCGCAGCAGCTCGTGGGGCCAGTCCCACCAGCGGATGCGCCCGAGCGCGGCGGCCGTCTCCCCGTCGAACCGCCGCCGCAGGCGCCGCGCGGGGACCCCCGCGACAACGTCGTAGGGCGCCACGTCGTGGGTCACGACCGCGCCCGCGCCGACGACCGCCCCGTTGCCGATCGTCACGCCCCCCATGATGATCGCGTTGTGCCCGAGCCAGACGTCGTTTCCGATGACCACCCGTTTCTCCCGCCGCCATGAGATGACGCTGTCGTCGTCGGGGCCGAAGCCGTATTTCGTGCAGCGGTAGGTGAAGTGGTGCTGCGCCGGGCGCAGCGAGGAAGGATGGGGCGCGGGGTTCAGGCGCACCCCCGTCGCGATCGAGCAGAACTTCCCGATGTCCGAATAGATGATGTCGTTTTGGGCGAAGCAGTAGGAGTAGTCGCCCAGCCGGGTCTCTTCCAGCGCGCATCCGGGCCCGATCTCGGTGTAGGCGCCGAGGACGCAGTTTTTGACTGCGGAGGACGGGTGCACCGTCGGCCGCGCGGAAAGCGCGTGATCAAAATCCATAGGCTTCCTCCTTATGATGTCTCTCCTATTATATCTCTTTTTGCGCCAAAACAAAAGAGATTTTGTCGGGCGCAAAAAAGCAGACGCCGGCCCGCCAGCGAAAGCTGGCGGGCCGGCGTCTGCCGTTTTGGGGGGAACAGACGTTTTCAGAGCTTGCCGGCCTTGTGCAGGGCGTCCTTCAGGACGGCCAGCTCGGCGTCGGTAATGGGCGCGAGCGGGCCCCGCGCCGGGCCGACCCTGACGCCGGTCACGAGCTCGATGGCCGGACGCATGATCGAGTTGGGCAGGATGCGGCCGTTCTGGCCGCAGGCCTTGCAGAAGCGGTAGAGCGGAAGGAAGCATTCGCGCGCCTTTTCGTTTTCCCCCTTCGCGAAGGCCTCGAAGATTGCGCGGATCTCATGTCCGAAGATGTGCGCGCCGCCCGAGACGATGCCCATCGCGCCCTGCACGATGGTGGGCAGCAGCATCACGTCGTCGCCGTTATAGATGAGGAAATCGGGATCGGCCGATTGCGTCGCAAGGAAGTAGTCGGTGACCTGGGTGGGATTCACGCCCGCTTCGTCCTTGACGCCGATGATGTTGGGGATGGCAGCGAGCCGACCGACCGTCTCCGCCTCCAGGTTGACACCGACGAAGATGGGTATGTTGTAGAGGATGATCTTCGCCCCGGTGGACTCGGCCACCGCCCGGTAGTGGCGGTAGATCCCCTCCTGGGTGGGCTTGTTGTAGAAGGGGCAGACGACGAGCATCGTATCGATGCCGAGCGCCTCAGCCCTCCGGGTCAGCGCGACCGTCTCCTTGGTGGAGGCGCAGCCGGTGCCGGCGATGACCGGCTTGCGGCCCGCGACCGTTTTGACGGCGGTCTCCATGAGCCTGACGCGCTCGTCGAAGGTGCAGAGGCTCGCCTCGCCGGTGGTGCCGGTGACGATGAAGCTGTCGCAGAGGTCGTTTTGAATGAGGTATTCGATCAATTCGGCGTAGCGCCCGTAGTCGATCTCCTCGTTTTCGCCGTAGGGGGTCACGAGGGGCAGCAGGATCTTGCCGTATGTTTCGCGCAGGTTCATGGGTGGGCCTCCCTCTTTTGATATGATTGTCTGATGACAACGAAATTATAAACCGGAATTTACGGAATGTCAACAGGCGCGCCCGCTTTTAAATGCGCGTATTCAGATAAAATTTTACGTTTATATTATCTAAATTTCATAAAAATATAAAATAAATAGAAAAAAGATTGACAATTTCCTGCAAAGCCGCTATTCTGAATTTGAAATCAGACAATATTACCGAATTGCAAAGGAGGCCGTTGCATGGTCAAGGCAATCGAAGGGATTATCGCGCCGCTGGTCACCCCCTTTGACGAGGCGGGGCGGCTCGATGCCGCGCGCGCCAAGGGGGAGATCCGCCGCCTCTTGGACGCGGGCGTGGACGGGATCAGCCCGGGCGGCAGCACCGGAGAGGGCGCGGCCCTCACCGACGGCGAGCTGGCGGAGCTCGTCCGCCTCATCCGCGCGGAGGATCCGGAGATCCCGGTGGTTGCGGGCGTCATCCGCAACAGCACCCCCGCCGCCGTCAGCGCCGGGCTCGCGGCGAAGGAGGCGGGCGCCGACGCGCTGATGGTCACCCCCGTCTCCTATAACGTGCTCGTCCCGGACGACGAGGGAAATTACAACTTTTACCGGGAAATCTCCGACCGGGTGGGGCTCCCGATCGTGATCTACAACGTCGTGCCTCAAAACACGATCACCGCCCCCCTCTTTGGGAAGCTGCTGGAGATCGAAAACGTCGTCGGAATCAAGCAGAGCGTCGGCGGCATCATGGCCTTCTACGAGATGAAGATGGTCAACGGGAAGCGCGGCAAGGTGTTCAGCGCGACCGACGACATGCTCTGCTCGACCTATGAGCTGGGGGCGGACGGCGCGATCTCGGCAATTTTGACCGTTTTTCCCGAGCTCTGCGTGGAGATGTGGAAGGATTTCAAGGAGGGCCGGCGGGAACACGCGCTCGAGCTGCAAAACCGCATGTACTTCACCTGGCAGGCGATCGCGGGCAGCCAGTTCCCCATCCGCATCAAATACGCGCTGCGTCTCATGGGCCGCGACGCGGGCTGGCCGCGCGGCCCGATCTGCCACATGGGCGAGGAGGAGAAGCGGCGCATCCGCGGCGCGCTGGAAGCGGGCGGATTTCTGGAGACCGTTAGCGCGGACAAAGGGGAGTGAAGAAGATGGCGGACAACCGATTTTCCTACGAGGGGATGAAGGCGCTCTCCGAGACGGTGTTCCGGCGGTACGGCTACTCGGAGGAGGAGGCGCGGGAGATCACCGACGTGCTTTTGACGGCCGATCTCTTCGGCATCGAGTCGCACGGGTGCCAGCGGATGACCCTCTACACCAACGGCATCACCAAGATCGGGCGGATCAAGCGGGACAGAAAGCCGGAGGTCGTCCGGGAGACGCCCGTTTCCGCGCTCATCGACGCGCACGAATACATCGGGCAGGTGGCCGCCATGATGGCGACCCGGCTCGCGATCGAAAAGGCCAAAAAGACAGGCGTCGGGATCGTGTGCGTCAAGAACTCCAACCACTACGGCATCGCGGGCTACTACGCGCGGATGATCGCGCAGGAACATCTGCTGGGCGTCTCGATGACCAACACCGAGGCGATCATGATCCCGACGAACGGCAGGCAGGCGCTGCTCGGCACCAACCCGATCGCGGTCGGGATGCCCGCCGAGCCCTACCCCTTCCTCTTCGACGCGGCGACGACCGTCGTCCCGCGCGGCAAGGTGGAGGTCTACGCCAAAAAGGGCCTGGAGATCCCGGCGGACTGGGCGATGGACTCGGACGGAAAGACGAGCACCCTCCCCCGGCGGGTGCTCGACGACATCGGCAAAAAGCAGGGGGGCGGCATCCTGCCGCTCGGCGGGGCGCGGGAGCAGTTCGGCAGCCACAAGGGCTACGGCTTCGGCATGCTCGTCGAGATCATGACGGGCATCCTGGCCGGCGGCGTGACGAGCGACGAGATCCGCAAGCGGTTCGACTGCGACCGGTGCAGCCACTTTTTTATGGCCATCGACTACGGGATGTTCGGCGACCGGGAGGAGACCGAGCGCCGCCTCTCCGCCTACCTGAATAAGCTGCAGGAGTCCCAAACGGCGCAGGGCGCGCCCTGCGTCTACACCCACGGGCAGAAGGAGATGCTCGCCTGTGAGGAAAACCTCCGCCGCGGCATCTATCTCAACGACAAGACGCTCGAGGAGATCACCGCCCTCTGCCGGGAGCTGGGCCTCCCGCCGGAAACCTATCTGATCCCGGTGCCGCAGGAGGCGCCGGAAGGATAAAACAGACACCGACACAAATTGGGGACCAACAAGGAACAGGAGGTAACTATGAAAAAGTTGATGAGCGTACTGCTGGCTTCCGCGATGATCCTGGCCCTGGCGGCGGGATGCGGAGAGAACGCGGCGCCCGCCCAGAGCGCGGCGCCGGATACGGCCGCCCCGTCGGGAGCCGCCGCGGACACGGCGGACCTGCCGGAGGTGACAATCCATGTGGCGAGCATCTTCGAGCCGGGCACCGCGATCCTCAAGGGAATCGACAAATTCGGCGAGCTCCTCGGCGAAAAGAGCGGCGGAAAAATCACGCTCAACGTCTACGCCAGCGGCTCGACGGGCGGAGAAAAGGAGCAGGCCGAGGCGCTCAAGCTCGGGGAGATCGACATGGCGGCGTTCGGCACCCTGCCGATCTCGATCTTCACGCCAGAATACTCCTTCTTCGACTCCCCCTTCGTCTTCCGCGACAAGGACCACTTCATGGCGGTGTGGAACGGCGAGCTGGGCGACGCGATGCGCAGGGAAATGCTCGAAAGCCACAATCTCTACACCCTCGGCGTGATGGGCCGCGGCTACCGGCACATCACCTCCAACACGCCGATCGAAAGCGTCGACGACATCGCCAAGCTCACCATCCGCACCCCCGAGTCGGCGCTTTTCATGGATACCTTCGGCGCGCTGGGCGCGACCTGCGTCCCGATCGCGCTGCCCGAGCTCTTCACCTCGCTCCAGATGGGCGTCGTGAACGCGTCGGAGGGCCCCTTCGACCAGTTGGTCACCAACAAGCTCTATGAGGTGCAGGACTACATCACCCTGTCGAAGTACTACTATTCTATCTCGATGTGGCAGATGAACGCCGAATTCTATAACGGACTGCCCGAGGCCTACCGGACGATGATCGACGAGGCGGCTGCCGAGGCCACCGAGTACGCCACGGCGCTCGGCGAGGAGATGGAAGCCGAGCTGCGGGCCCAGTGCGAGGACGCGGGCGTCACCTTCTGTGAGATGACCGACCTGCAGCCCTACCTGGACAAGGTGAAGCCCGCGATGGACAAGTTCTACGCGGAAAAATGGCCGGTCACGACGGCCGAGGAGATCGCCGCCTACTGAGAAAACGGAAAATCCGGGAACGCAGCAGCCCGGTGCGCGAGGCACCGGGCTGATTGGGTTCTCTCCGGGCCCGCCGGCCCGGACAAAACCGGTTTGAAGGAGGGAACGGATTGAAACAGGTCAAAAAGCTGTTCGACGCGGCTGGAATCCTCATCTTTACCGCGATGGTGGCGGTGGTGATCCTGCAGGTCGTCTGCCGCTTTATTCTCAGGGTGAGCGTCCCGTGGACGGAGGAGATGAGCCGGCTGCTCTTCATCTTCCTCTGCTTCTGGGGGGTGGTTGTGGCCGTGCGCGAAAACGAGCTCATCGTCATCGACACCTTCCGCGCCAAGCTCTGGGGCAGGGTGCGCAAGGTCCTGGACAGCCTCATATCGCTCTTTATGGCGGCCTTTTTCGCGGTCATTTTAGCGGGAGCGGTCAAGATGGCCGTGTCGGTCTGGCCGACCAGGTTTTCCACAATGGAGTGGCTGAGCAACGGCTGGCTCTACGTCGCGGCCATCGTCGGCAGCGGCGGCGCGCTCGTGAGCATCGTCCTTGCGCTCCTCCGGGAACTGCGGGGCGGCGGACCGGAAAAGGAGGGGGAATAAGATGGGAATCTGGTACCTGGTCATCCTCATCGCGGCGTTTCTGATCGGCATCCCCGTGGCGATCTCGATGGGCGGCTCGGCCGCCATCCTGATGATGCTGGAGCGTGGGCTCGGCGCCTTCCGCCCCGAGGTCATCGCGCAGAAATCGGTCTACGGGCTCAATAACTTCCTGCTGCTCTCCATCCCCCTCTTCCTCTACGCGGGGAAGATCATGAACACGGGGAACATCACCTCCCGCATCTTCGACTTCGCCAAATCGACGGTGGGCTGGCTGCGGGGCGGGCTCGGGCATGTGAACATTATCGCCAGCGTGATCTTTGCGGGCATGACGGGTACGGCCACCTCCGACGCGGCGGGCCTCGGCGCGATCGAGATCAAGGCGATGCGTGAGGCGGGCTACGAGGACGACTTCACCTTCGCGGTCACCGGCGTCTCGTCGACGATCGGCCCGATCATCCCGCCGAGCATCCCGCTGGTCATCTACGGCCTGATGACCGGCTGCTCGATCGGCGCGCTGCTGATCGCGGGCATCGTGCCGGGCATCCTGATGGCGATCGCGATGATGATCTACGTGGAAATCTACGCGGTCCGGCACCACTTCCCCAAGGGGGAGCGATTCCGCATCTCGGTCGTGTGGCGGACCTTCCGCCGTGCCTTCCTCTCCCTGCTGACGCCGGTCATCATCATCGGCGGCATCCTCTCGGGCGTCTTCACGCCGACCGAGGCGGCGGCGATTGCGGCGGTCTACGCGACGGTGCTGACCGTGTTCGTCTACAAGGAGGTCGATTTTAAAACCCTCAAGGCGGTGCTGTGGGAGACGCTGCGGGATTCCGGCACGATCATGATGATCTGCTTCTGCGCCTCCCTCTACGGCTACATGATCACCCGCTCGAAGATCGCCGAGCACCTCGCCGCCGCCATCGCGCAGGTGTCCACCAACCCCTATGTCATCACCCTGCTGCTTGTGGCGTTTTTGCTGGTGGTGGGCTGCTTCATGGAAAACCTCGCGTCGATCACGATTTTGGCGCCCGTCTTCTTGCCGGTGCTCGTGAATTCGGGGATCGACCCGCTGGCCTTCGGGATCATCATGATCATCACGCTGATGGTCGGCCTGCTGACGCCCCCCTTCGGCATGGTGCTCTTTGTCCTCTGCAAGGTGGGGGACATCCCGCTCGAACGGATGGTCAAGGCGGTGCTGCCCTTTTTGCCGCCGCTGCTTATCGTCATCCTGCTGCTCTCCTTCTTCCCGCAGATCATCACCTTCCTGCCCAACCTGCTGATGGGCTGACGGAAAAACCGCCGGGGCTTTCCCCGGCGGTTCAAAGGATGCGCTGCATATCGGAGAGGGAGCTCTGGATGTGGGTGACCATGTAGGCGGCCGCGAGCTCGGGGTTGTGGAGCCGCAGCGCGGAGAGGATGTCCTCGTGCGGCCCGACGGCGTGCTCGGGGTTGCCCGGCACCGAGAAGGAGTGCAGGCGGTATTCCCGCATCGCCTCGGTCAGATTCGCGTTGAAGGAGATCAGCAGCGGGTTGTGGGTCCCCTCGATGATCGCGCCGTGAAAATACTCGTCGGCCAGCGTCATCTGGTTGACGTTGTTTTCCTCGACCGCGCGGCGGAAGGAGTCCTGGATCTCCTGCAGATGGGAGAGCTCCTTCTCCTGCATGTTGATCGCGGCGAGCCGCACCGCCATCTGCTCGATGGGCAGGCGCACCTGCATGATGTCGGCGACCTTGTAGTTGTACTTTTGAAACCACATCTCGGGGGTCACGGCGTTTTCCCTGTCGGTGACGAACGCGCCCTTGCCGTGGCGGATTTCGACGAGCCCCATCGCCTGCAGGACGCGCAGCGCCTCCCGCACGGTCGAACGCCCGACGTGGAGCAGCTCGCACAGCTCCATTTCGGCGGGGAGCTTGTCCCCCTTGCGATATGCCCCGGACAGGATGCTGTCCCGGATGTGGTTGACCGCGTGGTCGGTGGAAGAGATTCTGGCGATCGGCTGCATAGGCGGGCTCCTTTCGGCCGGGCGGACACGCCCTCTGCACCTATTATATCGGCGTGGGGCCGTAAAATCAATAGATCGGCAGCCGGGCGTTTACGGCCGTCGGAAATATGTGCTATACTGGTTCCAGACAACCAGTGAGCGCGACGGGAGGACGGATTATGGAACCGGTACGGTATACCTCGATCACCGACCTGACGGTGGAGAGCATCAAGGAACTGATCCAGTCGGACGAGTATCAGATTGGGGACAAGCTGCCGTCGGAGCAGCAGCTCTGCGAGATGCTGCAGGTGAGCAGGACCTGCGTGCGCGAGGCGTTGCGGATCTTGCAGGCGCGCCGGTTTTTGGACATCCGCTCGGGCAAGGGCTCCTTCATCCTCAAGAAGAACGAGCTCTCCCCCGAGGTGCAGAAATGGGTGGACGAACCGGACATCAGTTTCATGGACTATATCGAGGTGCGCCTCGCAATGGAGCCGCTCGCGGTGCGGCTGGCGATCTCCCATGCGACCGGGCAGGAGACCCAGGCGCTTGAACGCCTCCACGAGCGGTTTACGGCGGCGGTAAAGTCCGGCGACGTGGCCGGGATGATCGAGGCCGACTCCCGGTTCCACTCCTATATCATGGATTGCAGCCGCAACAAGCTGCTGATCAACATCAACCGGGAGATGCAGGGGATCATCAACAAATACCGCACCAAACAGACCCGGACCTATAAAAACGCGATCGAGCCCCACGAAAGAATCGTACAGGCCTTCCGTGACCGGGACGTCGTGGGCGGGGTCAAGACGATGCGGGAGCATATCTATGAAATTATGCGGGACATCGAGGCGGTGTGCGACGAGCTGGGGACGGAGGGGCCCCGCCCGCCGCGGACGCCCGGTTGACGGGAGGATCAAAATGGGGGATACGATGGATTACAGACAAGAAGCCCTGGAAAAACACGCCGAATGGCGGGGCAAGCTGGAGGTCACCTCCCGCGTGCCGGTGCAGACAAGCGAGGACCTCTCGCTGGCGTACACGCCCGGCGTGGCGGAGCCCTGCCTCGCCATCCGGGAGGACCCGGCGAAATCGTTCGAGCTCACCCGCCGCTGGAACCTTGTGGCGGTCGTCACCGACGGGTCGGCGGTGCTCGGGCTCGGGGACATCGGCCCCGAGGCGGGCATGCCGGTCATGGAGGGGAAATGCGTCCTCTTCAAGGAGTTCGCGGGGGTGGACGCCTTCCCGCTCTGCGTCGGCACAAAGGACGTCGACGAGCTGGTACGCACCATCCACCTCATTTCGGGGAGCTTCGGCGGCATCAACCTTGAGGACATCGCCGCGCCCCGCTGCTTCGAGGTGGAGCGCAGGCTCCGGGAGCTGTGCGACGTCCCCGTCTTCCACGACGACCAGCACGGCACGGCGGTCGTCGTCTCCGCCGCCATGATCAACGCCCTCAAGCTGGTCGGCAAGCGGATGGAGGAGGTCACCGCCGTCATCAACGGCGCGGGCGCGGCGGGCACTGCGATCGCTCTGCGCCTGAGGGCGCTCGGCGCCGGGGAGGTCATTCTCTGCGACCGGGCGGGCATTCTCTGCGAGGGAATGGAGGGGCTGAGCCCCGCTCACGCGCGGATGGCGGCGCTCACAAACCGCGGCCGCCGGACAGGGACGCTCGCCGACGCGCTGCGGGGTGCGGACGTCTTCATCGGCGTGTCGGCCCCGAACCTCGTCACGGCGGAGATGGTCTCCACGATGGCAAAGGACGCGGCCGTCTTCGCGATGGCCAACCCCGTCCCCGAGATTCTGCCCGGGCAGGCCCTCGCGGGCGGAGCGCGGGTGGTCGGGACCGGACGGTCGGACTACCCCAATCAGATCAACAACGTCCTCGCCTTCCCCGGCATCTTCCGGGGCGCGCTCGACGTGCGCGCACGGGAGATCACCGACGAAATGCTCACCGCCGCCTCCTACGCGATCGCGGGGCTCGTGTCCGGCGGGGAGCTTTGCGGGGACTACCTGTTGCCCCGGGCGTTCGACCCGCGGGTCGGGAAGACGGTCGCCGCAGCGGTCGCCGAAGCCGCGCGCGCGTGCGGCGCGGCACGCATCTGAAAAAACAGGAAAAAGGCCATGCGGGCTTTGCCCGCATGGCCTTTTTATAAGAGTAAAACCTTACTTGAAGGATTCCTCGACGGCGACGGCGCACGCGACGGTCGCGCCGACCATGGGGTTGTTGCCCATGCCGATGAGGCCCATCATCTCGACGTGCGCGGGGACGGAGGAGCTTCCGGCGAACTGCGCGTCGCCGTGCATGCGTCCCATCGAGTCGGTGAGGCCGTAGGAAGCCGGGCCGGCCGCCATGTTGTCGGGATGCAGGGTGCGGCCGGTGCCGCCGCCCGAGGCCACCGAGAAGTACTTGACGTTATTCTCGTAGGACCATTTCTTATAGGTGCCCGCGACCAGGTGCTGGAAGCGGGTCGGGTTGGTGGAGTTGCCGGTGATCGAGACGTCGACCTTCTCGTGCTTCATAATGGCCACGCCCTCAAGCACGTCGTTGGCGCCGTAGACCTTGACCTTGGAGCGCTCGCCGTCGGAATAGGCGGTCTCGCCGATCACCTTGAGCTCGCTGGTGGCGAAATCATAATCGGTTTCCACATAGGTAAACCCGTTGATTCTGGAAATGATATAGGCGGCGTCCTTGCCCAGGCCGTTGAGGATGACGCGCAGCGGCTCCTTGCGGGCCTTGTTGGCGTTGCGGGCGATGCCGATCGCGCCCTCCGCCGCGGCGAACGACTCGTGGCCGGCCAGGAAGCAGAAGCATTTGGTTTCGTCGCGCAGCAGCATTGCGCCGAGGTTTCCGTGGCCGAGGCCGACGGCGCGGGTCTCCGCGACCGAGCCGGGCACGCAGAACGCCTGCAGGCCGATGCCGATCGCCTCGGAGGCGTCCGCGGCCTTTTTGCAGTCCTTCTTGATGGCGACGGCGGTGCCGAGGGTGTAGGCCCAGACGGCGTTCTCGAACGCGATGGGCTGCACGCCCTTGACAATTTTTTCCACGTCAATGCCTTTGGCAAGGCAGATCTCTCTTGCATCTTCAAGGGAAGACATGCCGTACTCAGCGAGACAAGCGCTGATTTTGGGCATCCTTCTCTCCTGTCCTTCAAACTTTGCCATGTGTGTTACCTCCTTCTCCTCTTATTCTTCACGCGGGTCGATGTATTTGGGGGCGTCGGCGTAGCGGCCGTAGGTGCCGATATTCTTCTCGAACGCCTCCTTGGGGTCCACGCCGTGGCGGATGTCCTCGAGCATCTTGCCGACCTTGACGAACTTGTAGCCGATGGCCTCATTGTTGTTGTCGACTGCGACCGAGAGGATATAGCCCTCCGCCAGCTCAAGGTAGCGCACGCCCTTGGCGTTGGTGGAGAAGATGGTGCCGACCTGGGAACGGAGGCCCTTGCCGAGGTCCTCGAGGCCCGCGCCGATCGGGAGCCCGCCCTCGGAGAAGGCGGTCTGGCTGCGGCCGTAGACAATCTGGAGGAAGAGCTCCCGCATCGCCACGTTGATCGCGTCGCAGACGAGGTCGGTGTTGAGGGCTTCCAGGATGGTCTTGCCGGGGAGGATCTCGCCCGCCATCGCGGCCGAATGGGTCATGCCGGAGCAGCCCAGCGTCTCGACGAGCGCCTCCTCGATAATCCCGTTTTTGATGTTGAGGGTGAGCTTGCAGGCGCCCTGCTGCGGCGCGCACCAGCCCACGCCGTGTGTGAGTCCGGAGATATCCTTGATCTCGTAGGCCTTTACCCATTTGCCCTCTTCGGGAATGGGCGCGGGACCGTGCTTGGGTCCTTTGGCGAGAACGCACATTCTCTCCACTTCATGAGAATAGTTCATATCGGTACTCCTTTCGGTTTGTTTACTGGGGTTGTCTAATCTTTATTATATTAGTTTGTCAAGGCTTTATCAAGGGGATTGTTCAGCTTTTGTTCACGGTTGCAAAACAAAATAGGCCTAATTTTTGGATTTTTTTTGGTTATAATAAGCAGAGATGCGCCCGCCCGTCCTCCTCCCTCTGTGGAGAGGCCCCAAACCGCCGCCGCAAGCGGGAAAACGAGGTTGACTTTGACGGCGGGCGGGAGTAGAATGTACAAGTTAAAGTATACGCATTTCCAGCCAGCCGCGGCTTTTTGAAACGGCATGGGAGGGTCCGCGCGTATCAGACTATGAGGTGACAAAATGGGTATTTTAAACAAGGTCTTCGGGACCTATTCCAGCAGGGAGATCAAACGCGTCCTGCCCCTTCAGCAGAAGGTGCTTGAACTGGAGGAAACCTACCGCGCCATGAGCGACGACGAGCTCAAGGCGATGACGCCCAAGCTGCGGGAGCGCCTCGCGCAGGGCGAGCCGCTCGACAGCGTGCTGCCCGACGCCTTCGCAGCCTGCCGCGAGGCGTCCGACCGCGTGCTCGGCATGCGGCACTTCCCCGTGCAGGTCATCGGCGGCATCATCCTCCACCAGGGCCGCATCGCGGAGATGAAGACCGGCGAGGGCAAGACCCTCGTCGCCACTCTGCCCGCCTACCTGAACGCGCTGACCGGCAAGGGCGTGCACATCGTCACGGTCAACGACTACCTGGCCAAGCGCGACTCCGAATGGATGGGCAAGGTCTACCGCTTCCTCGGCCTCACGGTCGGGCTGATCGTCCACGGGCTCACCACCGCCGAGCGGCGGGAGGCCTACGGCTGCGACATCACCTACGGCACCAACAACGAGTTCGGCTTCGACTACCTGCGCGACAACATGGTCATCTACAAGACGGACAAGGTTCAGCGCGGGCATAATTACGCGATCGTCGACGAGGTCGACTCGATCCTCATCGACGAGGCGCGCACCCCGCTCATCATTTCGGGCCAGGGCGACAAGTCCACCGACCTCTATGAGAAGGCCGACCGCTTCGCGAACACCCTCAAATGCTACCGCGTGGCCGAGGCGGACTCCAAGGAGGAGCACGACGACGTCGACGGCGACTACATCGTCGACGAGAAGGCCAAGACCGCTACGCTGACCGCCTCGGGCGTCAAGAAGGCGGAGGAATACTTCGGGCTGGACAATCTCACCGACGGCGACAACATGCAGATCCAGCACCACATCAACCAGGCGATCAAGGCCCACGGCATCATGCAGCGGGACGTCGACTACGTCGTCAAGGACGGCGAGGTCATCATCGTTGACGAGTTCACCGGCCGCCTCATGCTCGGCCGCCGCTACAACGAGGGCCTGCACCAGGCCATCGAGGCCAAGGAGGGCGTCAAGGTCGAGCGGGAGAGCAAGACGCTCGCCACGATCACCTTCCAGAACTTCTTCCGCATGTACGATAAGCTCGCCGGTATGACCGGTACCGCCCTCACCGAGGCGGACGAGTTTATGGAGATCTACAAGCTCGACGTCGTCGAGATCCCGACCAACAAGCCCATCCAGCGCCACGACCACCCCGACGTCGTCTACAAGACCGAGACCGCGAAGTTCCACGCGGTCATCGAGAACATCGTCGAGTGCCACGAAAAGGGCCAGCCGGTGCTGGTCGGCACCATTTCGATCGAGAAGTCCGAGCTGCTTTCGCAGATGCTGAAGCGCCGCGGCATCAGGCACGAGGTGCTCAACGCGAAGTACCACGACAAGGAGGCGGAGATCGTCGCGCAGGCCGGTAAGTACGGCGCGGTGACGATCGCCACCAACATGGCCGGGCGCGGCACCGACATCATGCTCGGCGGTAACGCCGAGTACCTCGCCAAGGCGGACCTGCGCCGCGAGGGCTACGACGAGGAGACGATCAACGAGGCCACCGGCTTTGCCGACACCCACAACGAGGAAATCCTCGCGGCCCGCAGGCTCTTCCGCGAGAAGATGGACCAGTACCGGGCGGAGATCTCCGTCGAGGCGGAGAAGGTCCGGGAGGCGGGCGGCCTCTTCATCATCGGCACCGAGCGCCACGAGTCCCGCCGTATCGACAACCAGCTGCGCGGCCGTTCCGGCCGCCAGGGCGACCCGGGCGAAACGCGCTTCTTCATCTCGCTCGAGGACGACCTCATGCGCCTCTTCGGCGGCGAGCGCATCCAGAACATGATGAACATGATCGGCGCGGAGGACGACATGCCCATCGAGGCGAAGATCCTCTCCAACTCGATCGAGTCCGCCCAGTCGAAGGTCGAGACCCGCAACTTCGGCATCCGCAAAAACGTCCTCCAGTTCGACGACGTCATGAACCGCCAGCGCGAGGTGATCTACTCCCAGCGCGACAAGGTGCTCGACGGCGAGGACATCAGCGGCATCATCAGGAATATGATCACCGAGACGATCGATTCGGTCGTCGATCGCTACCTCGTCGACAAGGAGGTCCACGACAACTGGAACCTCGAGGGCCTGCGCGACTACTTCATGGGCTGGCTCACCACCCACGACGACCTGCGCTACACCACCGAACAACTCGGCGAGATCACCGACGATGAGATCAAGCGGCAGCTCAGGGAGCGCGCGGAAAAGCTCTACGCCGCGCGCGAGGAGCAGTTCACCTCCCCGATCATGCGCGAGGTCGAGCGCGTCGTGCTGCTGCGCAACGTCGACACCAAGTGGATGCAGCACATCGACGACATGGAGGAGCTCAAGCGCGGCATGTACCTGCGCTCCTACGCCCAGAAGGACCCGGTCGTCGAGTACCGCATCGAGGGCTTCGACATGTTCGACGCGATGATCGAGTCGATCCGCGAGGACACCGTCAAGCTGATGTTTACCATCCAGCTGCGCACCAACCAGGAGCCCAAGCGCGAGCAGGTCGCCAAGCCCGCGCAGGAGGGCTTCGGCAGCGACGGCACCATCCAGAACAAGCCCCGCTCGGTCAAAAAGGTCGGACGCAACGATCCCTGCCCCTGCGGCAGCGGAAAAAAGTACAAAAAGTGCTGCGGCCGCGACGAGTGACAAAAGAGACGAAAAAACGAGGGGCCGCCCGGCGGGCGGCCCTTCCTTTTTGCCGCTTTTGAAAAAGCGGCGCCAAAACGTTTGATTCAGGCCGGCCGCGTCCCCTCCCCGGCGGCGCCGCCCGTGCGGAAGGGCCCCCGCCCGCGTCCGGCTGCCGCCGCATGTGGGGGAAACTGCCCGACAGCAGCCGCGATTTCCGGCCCACATTAGCAAAGTTACTAAAATTGCCGGGTTTTTCTTGACAACATACTTGTTTGGCGGTATGATACCAAGGTAAAATTGTCGAATCAATGAATGTGCCGAAGAACGGCAGATGGGAAGCAGGGTATATGAATATCAAGAGAGAAGACTTACGCAATATTGCCATTATCGCGCACGTCGACCACGGCAAGACGACGCTGGTCGACGGGATGCTCAAGCAGTCGGGCACCTTCCGGGAGAACCAGGCGGTGCAGGACCGCGTGATGGACTCGAACGACATCGAGCGGGAGCGCGGCATCACGATCCTGGCGAAGAACGCCTCCGCGGAGTACAAGGGCGTGAAGATCAACATCGTGGACACCCCGGGACACGCCGATTTCGGCGGCGAAGTGGAGCGGGTGCTCAAGATGGTGGACGGCGTGCTGCTGCTCGTCGACGCGGCGGAGGGCCCGATGCCCCAGACCCGCTTCGTGCTGAGCAAGGCGCTCGACCTCGACCTCGCGGTCATCGTGGTCATCAACAAGATCGACCGACCCGACGCGCGCGTCTACGAGGTCATCGACGAGGTGCTCGAGCTGCTGATGGACCTCGGCGCGTCCGACGCGCAGCTCGACAGCCCGATGGTCTTCTGCTCCGGCCGCGACGGCACCGCCTCGATCTCCCCCGAGGTGGCGGGCACCGACCTGCTGCCGCTCATGGACACGATCGTCGACTACATCCAGCCCCCCCAGGGCGACCCCGAGCTGCCCACCGCGGTGCTCGTTTCGTCGATCGATTATAACGACTATGTCGGCCGCATGGCGGTCGGCCGCATCGAGCAGGGCACCCTGCGGGTCAACGAGCAGATGAACGTCTGCGACTACCACGACAAGGAGCTCCTCAAGCAGGGCAAGATCACCGCGATCTACCAGTTTACCGGCGTGGGCCGCACCCAGGTCGAATCGGCCACGGTCGGCGACATCGTCCAGTTCTCGGGCATCGAGGACATCAACATCGGCAACACCGTCTGCGCGGCGGGCAGCAGCATCGCGCTGCCCTTCGTCAAGATTTCCGAGCCCACCGTGGAGATGACCTTCTCGGTCAACACGAGCCCCTTCGCGGGCCGCGAGGGCAAATTCGTCACCACCCGCCAGATCCGCGACCGCCTCTACCGCGAGCTGCTGCGCGACGTCTCCCTGCGCGTTTCGGACGGCGACACCGCCGACAGCTTCGTCGTCTGCGGGCGCGGCGAAATGCATCTGTCGATCCTCATCGAGAACATGCGCCGCGAGGGCTACGAGTTCCAGGTCAGCACCCCCAAGGTGCTGCTCAAAACCATCGACGGCGAGCTGTGCGAGCCGTTCGAGGAATTGACGATCGACGTCCCGGCCGAGTCCTCCGGTTCGGTCATGGAGAAGATGGGCCCCCGCAAGGGCGAGCTCCAGTCGATGGAGCCGGTCGGCAGCCGCATGAAAATGACCTTCGTCATCCCCGAGCGCGGCCTCTTCGGCTACAAGAGCGAGTTTTTGACCGACACCAAGGGCGAGGGCGTCATGAACACCCTCTTCCACGGCTACGCCCCCTATAAGGGCGACATCCCCCGCCGCCAGAACGGTTCCCTCATCGCGTTCGAGACGGGCGAGACGATCACCTACGGCCTCTATAACGCGCAGGAGCGCGGCACCCTCTTCCTCGGCGCGGGCGAGCCGGTCTACGCCGGGCAGGTCGTCGGCATGTCCCCCAAGAACGAGGACATTGCCGTCAACGTCTGCAAAAAAAAGCAGCTCACCAACACCCGCGCCTCCGGTTCGGATGACGCGCTCCGCCTCATCCCGCCGCGCCGCTTCTCCCTTGAGGAATCCCTCGAGTTCCTCAGCGACGACGAGCTTTTGGAGGTCACCCCCAAGAGCATCCGCATCCGCAAGAAGATTCTGGACCATGCCCAGCGCATGCGCGAGCAGATGAAGAAGAAATCTTAAAAATTGTTTTTGAGCGGGCCCGGTTGGGCCCGCTCTTTCTTCTTAGATTTGCCGCTCATCGGGCGGAGGACTTTTATCGCGCCCCTCCGGGGCGCTTTAGGGGAGCCGCTTTCAGCGGCTAAGATTGCCGGGTCCCGCCCCGGCGGGCGGGTCCATTTCTTGATCGCCCAAGAAATGGACGAAAGAAGGGCGCTCAAGGGGGGCTCACTTGAAGAAGACTGGGCGCAAAGCTCGCCCCCCTTGAGAATCCCCCCTTCGCTCACGTCCAGCCAACCGCATGAAGAAGGCAAATGCCACGCCTTCAACAGGAAAGCGGCCGGGCGGTCAGGGATACAGCGCCTGCGCGATGCGCGCGCCCAGCTTGAAGCCGGAGCGGAAGCCGCGCAGCGCATACGCCCCGCACACCACCGCGAACTGGTCGGTGATGTGATCCAGCCTCTTTTGATCCTCCATCCCCATCCGGTGCCAAAGCAAATCGCACATCTCCATCATTTCCTTTTCCTCGGGGATCGGGCCGAGCTGTTCCGAAGGATATACCTCCCCTTCGTAAAGTGCCTTTAAAATATCTTTGTCCATGAAATCACCTCCTAACTAATATTGTATAGCCACATGTGGCTATTGTCAAGGGTGTCATATGTGATTAGTGATACAATATTTTTGAGGTGATAGCAATGCTTTATCCGCAACGTTTGCGAGCACTGCGGGAGGACAACGACCTGACCCAAAGGGATGTTGCGGAGGTCATAAAAACTACACCGCAATATTATCAAAAATATGAGCGTGGGATTCGTCCCCTGCCGGTCGACAGGCTGATTCTCCTGGCTGATTTCTACCACACCTCCACCGATTATATTCTGGGGAGGACAAATGACCCGAGCTTCCACAAAAAGGACTGATTGTCGGCACAACAAAAGCGGCCGCCCGGATATTCCTTCTTGAACATGT